>NZ_QRVX01000059.1:0-11759 GCF_003458885.1 Coprococcus sp. AF21-14LB
CAGATTCCACCTCACGGTGGACACCCTTGTCATTGGCTGTATCCTTCCCACTACTAGGGCGGATTAGGGACTTTCACCCATTAGCGACGTGCGCCGCAAGGCGCACCAAGAAAAAAGGGAAAGAGCTTATCTCGCTCTCTCCGTTTTTTTCCATATAATATAATTTATCCCAATACATACAAGTGGAAACAAAGCTGCAAGCAACAGGCCGATTCGAAGTCCTGCCTGCTCCGGAGTCAATCCTGCAATGCCAAATACGTTTGTGACACCGGATACCGCAACTTTATCTGTAATCCTTCCAATCAGAAAAGAACCTGCAGAAGCACCCACATCTCCTCCGGCAGACAGAAGCGCAAACATCGATGCACCTGCCAACGGAAGTTCCCGCGCTGCAATCACAACACTTCCCGGCCATAGAAGGCTCACACACAGTCCTGTTAGAATACACGCTGCAATTCCAATATATGGATTATGACTTACCGCAGCTGTCACATAACAAATGGTTCCGGCAGAAGCGCCTAAAATCATAACTTTATGAATAGAAATCCGGTCTCCCCAGATTCCATAGGAAGTTCTTCCAATGGCGAGCATTAAAGAAAATCCACAGACACCAACCATATCTCCTAAAATTTTCGGCAGATTTAGTCCCCGTTCTATAAACGCAGAAGACCACTGTGCCATTACAACTTCAGCAGATCCTCCCGTAATGATCGCCAACATCACAAGTAAAAAAATCGGACTTCGAAACAGTTCCCGCACTTTCATGGCTTTCGCCCCACTTACTTTCTGATAAAGTGGAACTTTCGCAAATAACCATACATTCACAAGCGGAACAGCCGCCCAGATACAGGCAATCACCTGCCAGTATTTGGCCTCAGCAAAATAGACAAAAAGCGTAGTAGTCAGTACTCCAAAAATCTGTCCCCACGCAAAACAGGAATGCAGCATACTCATGCGCTTTCCCTTTTCTTCTTCCGGAATCGGAAGTGCATCCATAATCGGACTTAACAGAAGCTCCTGAAGTCCAGCGGCTGCTGCAAACACAAACATTCCAAAGCAAAATCCCGGAAATGGATGCCCGGGAAACAAAAACGGTGCCATCGCAAACAAAAACAGCCCAAGTGCACTTAAAACCGGCGCTCCAATTGCGAAGCGCCGAAATCCATAACGTTCTACCGGTTTGCTAAACAATACATCACTGCATACCTGTGTAATAAAATTAATCGTCAACAGCAATGCAAACTGCGTGTAACTAATTCCATACAACGTGCGAATCGGAATAAACAGCACTGCAAAAATTGATCCGGCTGATTGAAGAAAATTCCCAAGATAACAGGCTTTGATCGTATCTCTGTAAGTAAATTCCTTTTTCATCTGTCTTTCTTACAGCAGATCCTTTCTCTCCAAAATTGCTTCTACCGCTGCACATGCCGGACAATCACAGTATTTTGCTCCTGCTGCTTTTGCCTCTGCACTGCAGGAAAATGCAGCAATCAGTTCTTCTGTTTTTTCTTTTACAAAATTAACCGCTTCCTGATTCATCCTTCTTTCCTCCTTTTAACAATACTGATCTCTGTTTGGATTCACATCTTTTTCAAGGGCTGTAATCCCAATTATCTCCACACCCTTCTCCCGAATACACGCCTTTACCTGCTCCAACTCCTCTTCTTTTACAATCAGAGAAATCCCGCAGCACTTGCTTGCCTGCCTGGCGTCGGTGAAATCTGAGACTTCAGCCCTGCTGCCCGCAGCGCGCGGTGGAGACGCATTCCATTGTCATGATTCGGGAACAATACATAATACACCGTTTCTTTCATACCATTCTACCACTAGTTATTGAGCATTTCAATAAACGCGCTGATTCTTGTTCGAAGCTGCTGCGCATCACTGTCTGTATAATCTGTCTCAATACCGAGTACCGGAATGCCGGCTTCATTCATTGCCTTTTCCACCAGATATCCTTCTGTATCATATAAATTACAGAATTTCAGATTCACATCAATAATACCATCTACCTTGTACTCTTTTGCCAGCCTTAAAATATCATCTACACGTCCGCTGTTCGGTGTGAAGCATGCACAGTTAATATTCATATAGCGCTCCGCGATTGCATGGATCTGTTCATCAACCGTTGTTTTTGTCTCATCCACAAGATTTTCAAAATACCGTGTTCCGGTACACATTTCTTCACAGACAACAGCACCTCCGCTCGTTTCAACAAGATTATGAAGCTTCCAGTTCGGAATTGCAAGCGGTGTTCCGGTAAGCATAATTCTCTTTGTTCCAGCCGGAAATACGCTGACGCCTTCTTTCACGCGCTGTTCCAGTTCATCACAAAGTTTATTTGTCATCTGAGTAAATCTTGTCGGATCATCATAGAATGCAATCTGGGAAATCAAAAGCGCATCTTTACCACTGATTGGGAGATTTTCATTTTTGCGAAGTTCATATAATCTGGACAACGCTTTTCTCTTCTCATTGATCAGACAGATGGCTGCTCCAAGTTTCTCCGCTGTCACTTCATTTCCGGTCTCTTTTTCAACAACTTCTTTAAAAATGCGGATTTCATCTGCCCATGCTTCTACATCTTTCGCACGCTTCATCTGCGGCAAATCCATAACGTGAATCGGCACATCTCCCGCCAGAATTTCCCAGGCTTTCTTCTTACCGTCACAAGTCGTCTCTCCTACATACATATCTGCAATCCTAAAAAACGGACAAGTGCGATCCAGTCTTGCTCCTACCGATGCTTTGATCAGCGGACAAGTATTGTTCGGAAGTACTTTTTCACCTCCCGGAACCCAAAACTGAGAACCTCCGCAAAGACCTGTTGCAATCGCATCCGCAGCAAACACGATCTCATCCGGCACATAGACACAGAAAGTTCCAAACACTTTTCCGCCTTTCTTCTGATGTTCAATCAGTTCTGCCGGACGTACACCATGAATTTCTGCCACAACAAAATCATAATAATCCATATTCTCCGGTCGGTTTTCCTGAGAAAGATATACATCACCAAATGCCTGCGGCAATACTTCGCAAAGCTGATCGTGTGTTTCCAGATCCATTCCTAACTCTTCCCACATCTTGTGATAATCTGCCATTTTTATGTCCTCCTAACGTATACATTGAAAAAGCTCCTGCTTTTTCATACTTTCTATTATTATTAGAGTACCATGTTTCCGGCAGTTCTTCCAATATAGAGCTTTATTTCTCCCATTGATTTTTATTATAGAATTCCTGAATTTATCTGTTATTTCTATATCATCTTATCAGCATCCCATCTCTCGGAAAGCCCTCATACAGACATCAATCTCTTCTTTTTTATTAGAGACTCCAAACGCAAATCGTACCGTTCCTTCCGGAAAGGTATTCAGACTCTGATGTGCCATCGGCGCACAGTGAAGTCCGACTCTTGTCATAATACCGTATTTCTGCTCCAGTTCAAATGCAATCATCCCATTATCTCGACCAATAAAGTCAAGTGATACAACCGCTACCCTCTCTGATATTCCTTTCTTTCCTATCACCCGTACAGTTGGATATGCCTTTACCTGCTGCAAAAAGTATTCTGTCAATTCCATTTTTTTGCGATGAATTTCCTCAACTCCAGTTTCTTTCAAATACAGCAGCGCTGCATGAAGCCCTGCGATACCAGGCAGATTCATCGTTCCACTCTCATATTTGTCGGGCAATTCTTCCGGCACTTCCAAAAGATCTGACTGGCTTCCCGTGCCTCCGGAAACAAACGCTTCCATCTCCCTATTCAGACATTCAGAAATAATAAAACCTCCGATTCCCTGTGGTCCAAGAAGCCCTTTATGCCCTGTAAATGCCAGAAAATCAATTCCATCCAACTGCATATCAACCGGAATCGTTCCTGCACTTTGCGCAGTATCCACAGCGAAGAACAATCCGTATTCTTTGCACATCGCTCCAATCTCCCGAATCGGCATCACTGTCCCGCATACATTAGACGCATGGAGTACGATTATAGCCTTTGTATTCTCTCTTATTCTGGTAACAAATTCCTCCACTGCTACAGTTCCTTCTGCATTTGCAGGTACCATATCATATGTCACACCGATTTTTCTAAGCTGTGTCAATGGGCGCATTACTGCATTATGCTCCATAGAAGTTGTCAGCACATGATCTCCCGGTTTTAAAAAACCCTTCAAAAACATATTTAATGACCAGGTAATTCCCGGCGTAAAAATCACATGTCGGGAATCTTCTGCATGAAAAAGTTCTGCCAACAATTCTCTTGTATCCAATACCATATCTGCTACATCATACGCTCCTTCATAATTTCCCCGGTTAATGTTGTAAGCACCCTTCTTCAAATGTTCAAACATTGCCTCTGCAACCCCGGCGCCTTTGGAAATGACGTACTCCCATTATCAAAATAAATTTGTTCTGCCATATTCGTTCTTGTCTCCTTCACTTTCTGCCATATTCCCTTTTTCTCATTGTAACAATTTTCATTCGGATTCAGCAATCCATATCATCAGATTTTCTTAATTGTCGTAACCGAACCGCATACTGCTCCTGCTGATAACGCACAAGATACAGAAGAAGCAGCCCAGCAGGCTGCTCTTCTTTCTTGCTTAGATAAATCATATCAGATCTATGGAACATTATTGTTATAAGCAATGGCTCAAAAATTCTTCCTCCGGAATCACTGACATACGGACCGCTTTCACAATCGCCTGTTCCATCACTTTTTCACTGAGAAATCCCGCAAGATTTATATCACACGTCTCTGTTCCGATACTGCATGCATAAATACTGTCTCCATCTGCCATCGTTCCAACCGGTTCAATACATCTGGCATAAGCATTTCTTGTCATTGACGCAATTTTATTTAGTTTCGCCTTATCGAACTTGGCATTCGTTATCACACAACCGATTGTCGTATTCATCCGTGCCTCATCATTCCAGACTTTCTCTTTATTTTCCGCTGTTTGAAACAAACTTGTTGGCGCCATTACCATCTGGCAAAACTGTCTTCCGATATCCTCAAAACTCTCACGCTTCGAATCCATCAAACCAGCCAGTTTTTCTCCGCTGTCCGGATCATACACATCGCCAAATGCATTCACAACAACAACTGCCGCAAATTTTAATGCTCCCATCTGAACTGCATGAATTCCAAGGCCCGACTTGGATGCCTGCCGCATTCCACATAATTTTCCAACGCTGGCTCCAATACCGGCACCAACATTTCCCATCTTAGTATCACTGCCTTTCAATGCACGCTCACAGGCTGCATATCCCATCTCAGCGCCTGGACGCACATCATTTCGTCCATATCCAAGATCATAAATACATGACTGGCACACAAGCGTACACGCGCATAACCGGTAGCAAATCCAATCCCACGCTCTTCCAGCCATTTCATAACTCCATCGCTTGCAGCCAGGCCAAATGCACTCCCGCCAGAAAGTACAACTGCATTCAGCGGATTGTCTGCAGTCATACTATCTGTCAGCGGTGTTTCTCTGGAAGCCGGCCCGCCTCCGCTGATATCGCATCCGGTCTGTGCTCCATTTTCAAAATAAAGCACACTGACTCCTGTCTTTGCCTCATCATCCTCAGCATGCCCAATGGAAACCCCTTCCATCTCCTGAAATGGAATTTCACGGATCCATTCTGTCATTTCTGATAATTTCATTTACCGGTCACGCTCCTCTACCAAATCCCGCACAAAACATCGAATAAAATCCTGACATTTTCCACAGCCTGTCCCAAACTTTGTCATCTGCTGCACTTCTTCAAAGGTACTTGCCCCCGCTTTCACAGCATCTTCAATCATTCCATATGTCACATTTTTACAGTGACATGCTTCCTTCGCTCGATTCATACCGTTCCTCCCTTTTCCAAATATTACCGTACAGGTGCCAGCAAAACTTTTCCCGTTCCACGATATACATTTACCAGACCTTCTCCGGATGCCGCGGATCCAATCAAACTCTTTCCAGAGCGTTCTACTGTAAAATCAAGACTTCCGCTCCATGCAATCGCAAAGTTTCCATCTACTTTTAGAACATCTTTTTCCAATGTAATCTCTACCAATTCTTCTCTTGGACAAGGTGATTCCAGACAAACAACTCCTCTTCCCTGAATTCCCAAGTTAAACAGACCTTCATTGCCGGCAACTGCAGAAGAAAAATTAGAGCGCATCACTGCCTTATGTTTCAATGTGGCTTCACAGGCAAGAAACAATCCGTCATCCAAAACAATAGAACCATTCCAGTCATCCAAATCTACCAGGAGAATATGCTTATAAGTCGGTTCTAATACAAGCGTTCCACTTCCGGTATACTCCGGTTTGATAGCCGATTCTCCCGTCACAGAACCACGGACTGCCTTCCCAAATAAATCTCCCACACCTTTCAAGCCTGTCGTCGCCTTCACATCTCCGACCATCCACTGCATCGCTCCTGCCTGCACTGTCACATTTGCTTTTGCCACATCACAGACAACCTGTCTCTTACGCACATTCATCTGACTTGCATAATATGCTTCCATAGCAGTCTCCGGCATCACACTCAAATCTTTTTGATATTCTACTACCGAAAATGCTCCTAAAGAATCAATTACATTCACATCATCATTTTCCATAAAATTTTTAATCCGATACATAATTATCTCCCTTTTCTTAATTGACTGGTTTCTATCGCTGCATAATCCCCTGTTCCTCTATATACACTATATTATACTATAGGAGTTCTAACTTCAATCAGATTACCGTCCGGATCATAAAACCGAACCATTTTTTGTCCCCAACTAAATGTTTCTAACTGATTCACATACTGAACAGAAGGATAGCTGTGTTCCAGTTTCTGAAGAAGCCTATCTAAATCCGTTTCTTCAAAATACAAAGCGCAGGCATTATTGTTCGGAATTACCTCTTTGCTCAACGCCTCTTTCCAGATCTTCTTCTCCTGAAGCACAAGCCCTTCCGTTAACATTAGATTTCCCTCTTGCTCTAATATCGTATCCAATCCAAATAAATCATGATAAAACTGTTTCGATTTCTCAATATCTTCTACGACAATTAATATGTTCTTCAATCTCATTTCATCAATCCCCTTTCTAAAAGAAAATAGCTTTCTTAAATCTGATATTGATAATAGCTTCCAAACTTTTTAACAATTCCTCTTTCTGCAAATCGCTCTAAAATTTCTTTCGTTTCTTCTTCGCCGCAAAGACATTTTCCTTCCAGACGATACCGGCATTCATATTGATTGTTACAGCATTCTCCCTTCATTCCCTGCAGAATTCGTTTCGTTGCCCGCTTCTTTTTCTGATGAGGCAATTCTTTCGCAATACATTTCTCTCCATTGTATTCACAAATTTTTAAAATTGTCCCGTCTGTCACCCCTAACAGCGTCAACAGCAGCTCTATACCGCCTGCTGTCAGATTTGTATCAAGAAGCCACGCTAAAAATATAAGGAAACTTTTCTTCATATTAATATAATAATCAAATCCCGGCAACATATAACCATTCTCACTATGATCACTTCTTTTGCGAATAAATGTTTCATCTTCCGGAAAAACCTCTGCCCATAATTCCAGACTCTGAAAAACCCATTCCACATCTTCAAAAAGTGATAACTGTTCCATCTGCTCCAATACCATTTTCTTGGAACCCTTCATAATAAGCCTGTCACTCATCGTCCATACCACCCTTCTTTTCGCAACAGCCCTGTCAAAATTTCCCCAAACAGCCAAAAATAGAAATAACAGCCCCACCTATTCTCTTTTTCAATAGCCTTCACTCTTCTTTCCCAACAAGGATATCCATTACTTTCTCCATATTTTAAATAATATCCAAACAATTTATTTCTATCATTTTCAAAATATTCCTTCGTATAATCCCTTTTCTTCATCAGAATCTGATTGATCTCTTTCCACTCATCTACACTAATTTCAGCCAATTCCATTCCCAATTTATCTGCCCTTAATTCTGCCAGCTGCTTCCAATATTTTTTATTTGCATAAATACTGCTCGCTAATAAATGTACCACTAGCAAACATCCAAAACATAGAGAAATCTCTGCTGCCAGACCAGATTGCAACACTACGGCATAGACAATCAAACATACATAGATCAGTACCAATGAGCCGAATGCTGCTTTTCTCAACCCCATATTTTTATCATCCCGGTATTTAATATGTATCAACTCATGTGCCAAAATCATTTTCATCCCGGCAGATTCCAAATTACTCTTCTGCAGCTCCGAAATAGTATCTCTTCCAACAAGTATATGCCATCTGCCGCTTGCTTCTTTAGACACCGACGCCGCAATTTCCCTTTCACATTCTTCAAGAAGAAGATTCTGAATGTGCATCTGACCACACAAATCTTCCATTTCTTCCCGATACTTGCTCAACTCCTCCCCTTCAACTAAAATCTCCTGATTCACTTGTTTCTTTTTCTGTCTCATTTCATGAAACAAAATCCACATTCCGCCTACTGTGCACATGAAAAAAGCTGCCTTTGACGGTAGAATCTGATATAGCTTCCATGTACTAATCATCATGCTAAATCCGAGCATTACAAGCAAAATCATATATGTAAACTTCTTAACAGACAAAACATTTCTTCTTTCTCTCCATATAGTTTGAACAAAATCATTCCATTCCGGCAGATTTCCCAAATAAAAAACTAAACTCTGCCTTTTATTTCTAACTGTTCCATAAATCTGCTTTAAAATACTACTTTCTCCTGCAAAGCCAATAAATAAAGCCATCCAAATTCCCATATCTTTTGCTGCACCCGATACAAGCACTGACAAAATCATCGGATAACATAATATAATGATAAATTCCATCCCAAAAAGCTCTATTGCTTTCTCCATTTCTATATGTATTTCCTGATGTCGTTCCCTTTCCCGTCCAATTCCTTTCGAAAAGCTTTCTGCCAAATATAAAAACGGCAGACGTATCAGATTAACGCCTGCTCTTCTTAACTCTCTCCCCAAATGCAGTCCCAATAATTCCGGTTTTAGCAGTTTGTTGTAACAAAGCTTTAAAAAAAGCAATTCTATTCCTCCAAAAACTATTATCAGCAACATTTTCAAGCCCTCACTTTTCTCCCGGTATCCTCTATACTTTTCCTAAATCTCTGCATCTGAGAATTCTTCATATTCCATAAGCATTTCCCGCAGTTCATACTTTATTTGAAAATACTGATTTATCGTAAGCCGAAGCGCCCGAATAATTTCCCAGTCTTCCTCTCCGCGATAAAGATGCCGCAGAATCTGATACGATAATTCTCCACAGTTTCTCATATCCATCCAAAAACAACTTGTATTTACAAAATTTCCCTGTATCGGAAATAGTCTTGAATAAACAGGCTCCTTTCCTTCCGCAAATGTCATATCCAGCGATAACATTCCTTCCAGCCTGTATTTACAATTCCTGCTCTTACGTTCTTTCTGGAACGCTTCCACAATGGCCTTTCTCGCATTTATCCACAGTAATTCTCTGTTATAGAATTCCCCCAGCTCTTTTCGTGTCTTTATATATTCTAACCATGCAATACTCTGACATTCTTCCCTCTCTAACCCTTGTCCGTATTGCTGATACAAACGATGCACGAATTTGTTCATCTGAGCAAATTCATACGCTGACATTTCCTGCTGTTTTTTCATAGGTCTGCCTCATTTTCTAAACTTCCGGAGCCTCTGACACTTCCTGAAGTACTCCGATTCAGATTCCCTGCTCCTTATTCCATTCCCCACAATAAATTGCCGGCAATAAGTATCCAAAATTCTGCATCGCATCTTTCCATTCTTTATATTTCATCGTTCCTGCCTTGGGGATGCGAAAATCACCTTCCTGCTCCGGTTTAATCGCAATAGTACGATAGTCCTCCGAATGTCGAAAGTCAACTTTCATTCCTTCATTATCTCGACGCACACCATCTATGATTGATTTACTAAAATAAACCTCTCCTTTCAAGTCTACTTTAATCTTAGATGCGTGATTAGCTCTGGACGGCATTGGAAACTTAACCAACTTATTAAAATCAAATTTCCCATTTCCTTTCACCATAACAGCAACCTCCCTTACCATTTTTTCATATTATAACGCATTTTTTTACAAATAAATATTCACAATTCTTACCAAGATTTTGCCGGACTTTTTATTCATTTCTTTCTTACAAATCTATGAACAATCATTTATGAATTTTCGTTAAAATGACTTTCAGGTATCTAACGGCAAACTTTTTTCTCCTTCTTCACCAAATATTTTTATTGTGTCATCCCCATTCATACCCGTGGAACGACACATGGCTATAAAAATGAAACAATTAGAAATATTCAAGATGGGAATCCGCCTGTAGCAGGTCCATGGATTTGATGAGCTTCAAAAATTCTTTGATGAAAAGTCGATGGATCGGACGCTGGAAGAGTTTAAACGGCAGGCTGGAATCCTCAGAAAGAGTGTTCCGCAGAATGAAAAGAAAACACATGCCGTTGTAAATGCCTTGTTTCACAACGCAAAGTTCTCTGATCGTATCTGGATGTATCAAGATATGATGAAAGCGGAGCTGTCAATTCTTCTGCAGCAGGGGCTTATCCGGGGAAAACATCCGAGAGATTTGGCAAGACACCTGAAAAAGCTATTTGGAGTCAGCCAATACAATGCAGAACGTCTTATGATTACAGAGCTTGCAAGAGTTCAGTCAGAAGCGCAGAAACAGTCTTTTGAGAGGAATGGCTTTGAATACTATGAGTACATAGCATGTGGAAAAGGGGATGTGTGCAATGTATGCAAGGCTTTGGATGGAAAACATTTTAAGGTTAAAGATATGATGTCGGGAGAAAATGCTCCTCCAATGCATCCATCTTGTCATTGTTCTGTTGCAGCGTGGGAAGACAACGAAGAGTACGAAGCATGGCTGGATTATCTGGATAGTGGCGGTACTACGGAAGAATGGGAGAAGTTGAAAAGTAAGAGGGTTCAGTCTGGAGGGAAGAATATAACTGGAGGAAAGTGGTATAAATCTTATGATGTGGAGGACAAGAAAGATAATGCTGCATCGAAAGAATACAGGAAAATAAGTCGAAGGAATGATGTGAGTGTAATTGCTGATAATTCTGGATTCAAGAAAGAAGATATACAGCAGATCAAACGGCATATATTCTTTAACAAGCATCAAAAATATGATGGATATGGTATGTTGTATCCAGATTACGATATGGCGGTTGCATGGAAACGGCTATATGAAGGAGCGCCTGAAGAAAGAGATATCTTACTTTTGAAGCACGAATTACTTGAAAGTCAAGTTGAAAAGAAGTATAATTTGACTATAGCAGAGGCGCATGAACTGGCGAAGAAAGAATATGATTGGGAAGCGAAGTTGATTGAAGATTTAGGAGAGGATGGTGAGCCGTATGGTTTATTGTAACTATGTGAAAAATACAAATGATTCCGTAACGTATGCATACGGCGGAACTGTTAATGATATTACTGGAGAAGTTGTTTTCCGTTTTACGGAAGATGTAGTTGAAGTAACTAAGGTACCTAAAACAGAAGATGCTCCCAAAAGGCATATTATGAGATTATATGGTGCGCAGAGGGACAATTTCCTAAAAGGAATATTTAAAGAAAAAATATCGTATGAGTCATAACGGGGCTGTCGGTTAATACCGATTTTTAGCTTCTAAATCTTAAAATAAGAATCTCCTGTAGAAATCAGTGTTTTTATACCTGATTTTCTACAGGAGATTCTTATTTTTTT
>NZ_QRVX01000006.1:0-78261 GCF_003458885.1 Coprococcus sp. AF21-14LB
AAAATAGCACGTATAAATTCGTAAAATTTGACAAAAAAATAAGCCTTAAATGGCTTAAATAAAGGATTCCTAAGGAAAGTTATAAAAATGATGTGTCAAACTCCCGTGCCTTTTTTACTTCTCTATAATTATCTTCCATTTCCACCTCCTGCCCAACCGGGCAAGTCCCTGGCAAACAGAATTTAACAATTGTTGCAACAACAATTTTGTGATATACTCAAGTTGTTAAGGTGATATATCAGTTATTCTGATGATCAGGGAACTTGCTCAGATTATTTCTGGGCTTTTTCTTTTTTCCTTTTTTCATAGTTTCTTTCTTCTGCAAATGCATTTAATATCTCCAACATTGTTCGAATAGGTGTAAACAACTCTTCATCGGCATCCTCTAATGTAGTTAACCTTTTTAGTTCCTCTTCAATCCCTCGAAGCTGTTTTCTAAACTGTACTAACATCAACGGATTTCCTACTGCTGTGACTTTTTGATGTAAAACGCTTTCAATGATATATTCTTGTCTCGTCTGGTATCCACAAAGTTTTACTCTTAAATCTAGCTCTTCATTTTCTTCTGGAGACATTCGAAACGCTATGGTTACATTACGCCACCGATTCTTGTTATCCCTATTTTTTTCACTCATCCAGATATTCCTCTCTTTCCTGATTTAGATTTTCCGCCATCTCTGTTTGGATTGTCGGGAACAAATGTGCATATCGATATGTGATTTCCACACTTTCATGCCCTACCCTTTCTCCAATTGCCACCGCAGAATATCCCATATTGATCAACAATGACACGTGAGAATGTCGTAAATCATGGATTCGTATTCGCTTCACTCCTGACAACTTCACACCACGATCCATTTCATGATGAAGATAGCTTTTTGAAATTTGAAATATCCTGTCATTTTCATTCAAACCATACAACATTCCTATATACGATTCTAATTCTTCGCTTAAAAATTCCGGCATGGTGATCATACGATTACTCTTCACAGTCTTTGGATCTGTAATAATATCCTTCCCCTCTAATCTTTGATAAGATTTATTGATCCGGATAGTACACGCCTGAAAATCGAAATCTGCCGGTGTCAGTGCTAACAACTCTCCCATACGCACTCCACACCAATATAGAATTTCAAATGCATAAAAGGAGATTGGCTTATCCGCCACCGCTTCAATGAACTTCATATACTCTTCTTTTGTCCAGAAAAGCATCTCTTTTGTTCTTTCTTTTCCCATAGATCCTGCCTTGCGTGCAGCATTGCTTTTCAAATCATAGAAATTAACTGCATGATTCAAAATTGCACTCAGCTGAGATGAGATTTGTCAAGGATATTTTCATCCAAACTGCGGTGGTTACACCGTTCGAGCGGCCACGAGGAACCCCCATTTTTTATATGATACCTGCAGGTAAATAAAGCCAAAAGGGAGTGTCCGTATTCCGATGTGATTCCGGTATCATATGAAGCAGCACTTTGTACCTGCTCCATATACTCTGCAAAACCATGCCTTCGGTGTCCTGTGGATAGGCCGCTGAATAAAAGGCGGCTAAAGTAAGAAAAGACCTGCAAACAATTCAGTCTACAGGCCCCTCTTAATTCCCAACTTCCCCTAAATGGTTATCTTACAATAACAAAAATTTTGCAATTTTTGTTATACCATATCTGCCATTATATTAAATATCTTTTTAATAAGCGAGTCAATTCTATAACATCGATCGGCTTTGCTATATGGGCATTCATACCGCACTCCAGGCAATGCTGTATGTCATCAGAAAAAGCATCTGCACTCATAGCAATGATTGGGATAGATAAAGCATCTGGGTGATTTATTCCTCGAATTGCCTTTGTAGCCTCATACCCTGTCATATGCGGCATCCGTATATCCATAAGAATGGCATCGTAATGTCCCGCTGATGATTTTTGGAACTTATCCAGACATATCTGGCCATCCTCTGCCCAATCCAACTCTACACCCAGGTCAGACAACAATTCACTTGCGATCTCCCAATTAAGCTCATTGTCCTCAGCAAGCAGGATACGGCGTCCAGATAGATCGATATTGGAGTTCAATGTCTGGTCATTTTCTGTTTGAGTGTCCATATACTGACGCAAAGCATGATACAGCGTGGATTTAAAAAGGGGCTTGGAAATAAAACCATTAATACCTGCTTCACGAGCCTCCTCTTCAAATTCACTGCAGTCATATGCAGAAATCAGCAAAATCGGCATTTCATCTCCCAAATTACGCCGGATTTCTTTTGCAACTTGAATCCCATTCATACCAGGTAGTTTCCAATCCAATAAAATAATTTGATAATCATCTCCCTTTTTGTGATGTTGGATAACCAGTTCTATCGCCTTTTCTCCGCTCAATACCCAGTCGGCATTGATGCCGATGGTTTTCAGCGTGTTTATCGCTGTCCTGCAGAGTAATTCATCATCATCAACTACCAACATACTCCAGGAAGGAAGAACCATGTCCATTTCCAATACAACCGCTTTTTCAAAATCAAATGTAAGAGAGACCTCGGTACCTTTATCAAGTTCACTTTTTATATTAATGGATCCTTCCATTGCGTCCACAATATACTTTGTAATCGCCATTCCCAAACCAGTGCCTTGCGTTTTACTAACCCTGACTCCATCAGCACGGCTATAGGATTCATATATTCTTTTCAGAAAATCTGGCGACATACCAATTCCATTATCCTTGACCTTGATATGCGTTCGGATATAGTTTTCTCCTTTCGGAGATTTTTCTTCAGAGAGGGATAGTTGTATCGAGCCCCCCTCCGGTGTATACTTCGTTGCATTCGATAAAAGATTTAGCAAAACCTGATTCAAGCGTACACTGTCACACCATATATTTTCTGTTAAGATATTTTCGACATGTATGTCAAAGGTTTGCCTTTTTGCCTTAACTTGTGGCTGCATAATATTAACAACTCCTTCAACAACTTCCTTTAATGAAATTTGTTCTGTTGTTAAAGTTAATTTCCCACTTTCAATTTTAGACATATCCAAAATATCGTTGATCAGCCTAATAGATGTTTACTTGATAATGTAATTTTTCTAAGGCAGTTCTGTACCTGTTTCTGGTCATCTATGTGGGCTGTGGCAATCGCGGTCATGCCGACAATTGCATTCATGGGTGTACGGATATCATGGCTCATATTTGCCAAAAATTCGCTCTTTGCTTTACTTGATTCAACCGCTTTTCGGCGGGCGTCCTCTAACTCAAGCACCTGGGAACGGGTTATGGAAAAATACCGGCTAAAGATCAATGTCAGTATAGCCAATATAGAAGCACAGGATAATAATGTCAGAATCATACGCTGATTATTCAGACGATTTATGATATCATTCAAAGCACTATAGGGCATTACTGCCACCAGATACCATTCCGAATAAGGTAATGATGTTCCACAAATCTGCCGTGTCTCACCATCTACTTCAAGTGTTCCGGAATACTCTTTATGATTCTTTAACGCACTGCCAAACTCTTCAATCAACGTTCCTTCTAAAGAGTTCCTGATTCAGACTGAAGCTGTTCCTGTAACTGTTCAAAAAATCCTGCCAGCTCCATGTTTCTATTTTGTATGACAAAACTGCCGTCCGACCGGATAATATGATAATACATCAGCTGGTTTTTATCCTGCAGCGTCAGAAAATCCGTAATATACTCCAGTGGTACGGCAGCTACCAGACCGGTGCACTTACTTCCATTCCGCATAGGATAGGACGCATCAGTACCAAACAATACCACTTCTTTCCCAGTCGAATCAGCCCCCACGGCAACTCTTTGTTCCCCCTGTACCAACGCTTCCACAAAAGGACCTGGATTGCTGGGCTGTATAGATGCTCCATAAAGAGTTTCAAAAACCCCCTCCTCGGAACAAAGCGCTAAATAGTCAAACCCTCTGACCTTCGCCCTGTAAATCAGCTCCTCATACAGCTGCTCTCTGTTCGTGTTATCTGTTGGAACAACAGAAATAATACCTTTGACCTGAGCAAATCGCAGTCCGATTACCGTATCAAAGTGTCTGGACATTTGCCGGTTCATTCCTGACATATAGATTTCTCCAATCTCAGAAATCGCCTTTTCACTCTTTCGGCTCATATAAATTCCCAACACACTGAAAACAACAATACTAAAAAGCAAAACTCCTATGAAGCTGAAGATTAAGAATTGCATTGCGGGATCCCGTTTTTTCCTGCTCTTCATTGACGTTATTCCTCCTTAGAGTTCTTGTATTCTTCAACAGAATGAATAATTTGATGATAATCCTCTGATAATTGTGGCATCATCTCGATTGCTTTATCATAATCATTCTCTTTCAACGCATTTGTCACCAGACTGCTGCTTTCGTACAGTCTGCTAAACGACAGATTCTGGCAAATTCCTTTGAGTGTATGAACAGCCCGGAGCGCCTCCTCATACTCTTTGTTTTCCATAGAAGTCTCAAACTGAAAAAAACTTTTATCATCCAAAAATTTGTATACGAATTTCTGCACAGTCTGTTCCCGTCTCAATCTGCCCAGCACCTCATCATAGTCACCGCCAAAACTTATGTAACATTCTTTTAAATTCATAATTCTTTCTCCTCCTCTTTACACGCTCTCTGCTTTCTTATCCAGGAAACAGATGTTCACCTGATTTTTTGTAAGCTTCGATTGATACATCAAACGGTCTGCAATTTTAAAGAGTTCCTTTGCTCTTTTTGTTCCGTATGCCCCGCCTACGCTTATAGACATATGAATTTTCGGATACTCATTCACACTGAGAGTCTCAACTAAATATCTCATTCTTTCCAATTTTGTCTCAAACACATCTTCCGGTATCTGATAAAAGATAACAGCAAATTCATCGCCACCATAACGGATAACAGCATCTGTTTTTCGTACACAGGATAAAATCGTCTGGGCAATGCTGTGAAGCACGATATCCCCTGCATCGTGCCCATAGTTATCATTAATATGTTTAAAGTTATCTACATCTATCATAACAGCCGCCTGGGTATCTTCAGCATTCTGAATATAGTCATTATAATAGCGGCGGTTGTAAACACCTGTTAACGAATCCGTATATAACAGCTTCCAAGTCTTCTGCTGCTGAGACTGAAAGTTATACTTTTTGCCGGAAAATATTCTGCCATAGTCTATTCCCCCACCTGTTCTCTGCATCATATTCTGTCCCAACACGTTCTTTGTCAGTTCCTGTTTCAGAACCGTCGTGATTTCCTGCAGGCACTGTAACAGGAGCGGATTGAAAGAACCACATTGTCCGTCTAAAATCATGTTCAAAGCGTCTTCATGTGAATAGCTTTCTTATAACATCGCTCACTGGTCAATGCATCATACACATCCGCAAGTGAAACCACCTGAGCCGCAATCGGAATATCATCTCCTTTTAATCCATCCGGATACCCCTTACCGTCGTATCGTTCATGATGCCACCGGCAGATTTCAAATGCCATCCTGACAAGGGGAACCGATTGCTGATCCGCCGGCAAGCTTAATAATATGTCAGCGCCGATTGCCGCATGGGTTTTTATGATCTCGAATTCCTCATCGGTAAGACGTCCGGGTTTATTCAAAACCTCTTCCGATATCGCAATCTTTCCGATATCATGCAGTGAAGAAGCCATGCTTATCAAAGTAATATCTGATTGGGACAACGGATACTGATCCGTATGCAAAATCAATTGCTTCAGCAAAAGCTCCGTGATCTGATTCACATGCAATACATGGGCTCCGCTTTCCCCATTACGAAACTCTACAATATGAGATAAGATTGCAATCATCAGTCTATTATTATTCTCATTCTCATAAAATTGCTCTATGACCATCTGTTCAAGATGTTTTTGACGCACATATAAACACATGGTATTGGCAATTCTGCGCTGGACAATCGCGGCGTCAAATGGGCGGCTGATATAATCAAACGCCCCCAGGTCATAGGCACGTTTGATATTCACCGGAGAATCATCGGCAGAAATCATAATCACTGCAAATGATTCATTCCAATGATTTTGATAGATATGACTGAGCACTCCAAATCCATCCATCTCGGGCATCATAATATCCAAAAGCACAAGAGATATCGCTTCTCTTTGCTCTGCAAGAATTTCGATTGCTTTTACCCCATTCTCAGCCTCTATCAGATCATATTGATCTTCCAGAATATCTACCAGAAGATCACGATTCATCTCTGAATCATCAACGATTAAAATTGTTTGTTTTCCCATCACACCTAATCTCCTTCAAAAGCGTTCTATTCAACTTATATTCTATCCGCACCGCTTACCGTTTCAGCACATCAAAAAGCTATCGAACTTCTCCATTCGTCGGCGCAGCAACAAAGACATAGTTTTCAGCAGATTGATATGATACAGTGTCTCGCACTCATAAGGCAGCTTCTTTATGAGAACCACCGCCTCTGGAACATCCTGGCAGACAATGGGCATTACTATGGCGGGTTCGCCACTCCCAAACTCTCCTTGATAGAGTTCCCCTCGCATTACCGCATCACAGATCTTTGGAGAATCGGAAAGATTCCACGACTTTCCGTCCATTACGGAACTTTCTGAAAGTGCTCCCACCAACCGGAGCCAAGGACTTCCTGCCTGCCCATGGTAGACAGCCACCGTATCCGTACGGACCAGCTCGGAGATAACCTGCATAGCCTCCAAGAGGATACGATCCGGCTCTTGAACCATCAGGCGGCTGATCAGGCCATACAGCTTTGGAAAGCCGGACTTGGATGTCAGAAGTCGCTGCTCATACTCGTTTTTGATAAGTACGTTTTCCTCGTTAATGTCCTTTAAATCCTCATACTCCTCCTTTAGCATCTCCAAATCCTGGCGGACACTCCGGGCATCTTCCCTGAGCATATTGGCGGTATAGCTGACCATAAGCCCTACAAATACAAATTCCATAACCGCCAGCCAGCACAGCCGCAAAGGGAACTCAAGGCAAAAAACACAGCAAAAATCAGAAGATTTTCCACAAGCTGACGGATTCCCACCGGAACAATCCTCTTTTTCTTCTTCCGGCGCTCCACCGGTGCTCTCTCATATGTAATCTCCCTCTCCTGTAGCTGTTCCTCCAGATTTCGAAAATCGCTCCATCCCAGTTCCTGCCTGATCCGGCCGCTGTCCGCCAGGGTAACGCAGCCGGAGTCCTCCCACTGGATATCCTGCTCCGAAAGTTTCTCATGTTGGCAGACCATCTGGTACAGGCACTTTTGGGAAAACCTCAGCACTTCCGCAGACATTGTAAACATACTGATTTCCGGCATCCAGCACCCGCTTAACTGCATCCACGAAGTCGGAAACATGAAGCGGCTGGAACACATTGTTCGACATATGGACATCCGGATGGGCGGCGTTGAAAAAGTTCCGGCTCAAGATATCGCTTTCACCCTCTTTGGGCCGGTTGGTATAGAGCTGCGATGCCCGAAGGATTACCGCATCCATACCGTGCTGTTTCCGGTAAATGTCCAGAAGCTGTTCCTCACGGATAAATCGGACTCCTCGTTCGCTGACGGCAGCACGCTCCGCGAATTCATCGGCTCTTCCACTGGTCTTCCCATACACCTCTATGGATGACAGCAAAATGAATTTCACATGCGGAAATGCGGCAGCCGCCCGCAATGACTGAGCCAGCAGGGTCACATCTGCATCCGACTCCTCCTCATGGGTGCTGCTTATGTAGTATTTACCGGCAAATATCACACAATCCGGCGAAATGGAGCACAGGAGTTTTCCAAAGCTTTCCCCTTGCGAGGAATTCGGTAAAAGTGGTGCAGAGAGCCTTTCTTTGGTTTTTGTGAAAGTTCTTTGTCTGATAGGAGGTAGACATCATTCCCCTCCTGTCACATTCGCTCAACTAGAGTCTCAGCCAGCCCGCCATTTGTTCCAATATAGACAATTTTCATAATTATGCTTTCCTCCCAATATTATATATGGATGCAAAAAAAATTTCAACATCTCCAGCCACCTTTTCGTTTTGCCGTGGGGCGGCTATGGTCAGTTTACGACTACGGCAACCCACGCCAATTGGTGAGCGATGTTATTACTGTTTATTTTCTTAATTCCTACCACATTTCACTCAGATATTGTCAAAAGGTGTACCTTTTAATAGCCAACTAACCATTATCATTATATAGGTAATCTCTTGAAATCACAAGCAAATAGCAGGATTTTCCGACATGTTTTTCATCCCGACAGCTTTAGTGACATCTCGATCCAATATTATCAAAAGGTACACCTTTTGATAGCCATATTACTGTTATCGCTTCAGTTTTTCGCCTTTGAGAAGCCTGTGTTCCCGCAATTTGCGGTAAAACGTGGCTTCGCTCATATTGCATTGATTAAGGACTTCTTCAAAAGGGAGTCTTTTTTGTTCCCAGGCGTGGACGATTTTTCCAAAATCATCCGGGACTTTCTTTTCAGGTCTGCCGAATTTCACCCCTCTTGCTTTCGCTGCGGCGATTCCCTCAGCCTGCCGTTTCTTAATGTTTTCACGCTCGCTCTGTGCTACAAAAGATAGGATTTGCAGCACAGGATCAGCGATAAAAGTTCCCATTAGGTCTTTACCTTTTCGAGTATCTAAAAGCGGCATATCCAACACACAAATATCAATGCCGATTTCTTTCGTGAGAATACGCCATTGTTTCTGAATTTCCTCATAATTACGTCCCAGTCGGTCAATGCTTAAAATATACAGCAAATCCCCGGCTTTTAACTTTTTACCAGCTTCTTATAATTAGGGCGGTCAAAATCCTTGCCAGACCGCTTGTCCATGAAAATATTTTTCGCAGGCACCTCTGTCTCCCGCAGGGCAATCATCTGCCGTTCTTCATTCTGGTCAGTGCTGGATACCCTTACATATCCGTATATATTCATATTTTTGTTTCCTCCATTTTTCAAAAATAATCTCTCGGAATCTTCAGCCCAGTAAAATCAAGGCTTTCAGATTCCATTTTTATTAAAATCCCCCACTTTTTTGTCAAAAAAGGCTTGACAAATCGCTCAAAATTTGCGGCGAAGCGATTGAATATATTTTATTTCTTTCGACTGGAGGGCGATTTTTATGTTACCTGTTAATTCTGGCGGACACGCCGCCTATCAAAACTTTGTTATTGAAAATCTCCGTAAATATTATCCGGATCCATGTGCTATTCCCCGTTCTGCCTGGGATATTATTGAACGTTTCTGGGCTCTTGATCTGTCCTATACAGATGAACTTCTCCGCAGTAAGTATTCTGTCTTTGGACCAAAACCGAGAACTCCTTCCTGTATGCAGCGTTCCTATCTGCTGTCCATTGATTTCAAGGTGTATTCCCTGACCGACTGGGCTGCCCAGTTAAAGATTAATCCTCTTTATGCCATCCTTAGTGGCTTTGAGTTTGGTGATACTCCAGGGGTCGGAACTTTCTATGACTTCCTTAACAGGCTTTGGGATTCAGATTCTGATAATCTTTCTCCTCATGTGCATCCTGTCAAAAAGAAAAAGTGAAAAAGCCAAAACAGAAAGGTACCAAGGCAGAATCTATCGAAAAGATCTCTGTTGACCAGTTATTGAAACAGCTGGAGTCTGGGGCTTTTTCCATTGATGACCAGCCATACAGTTCCCTTTTTTAAATCTACAATAAGGAATTCCTAAGCCAGTCTGTTCAACGGGGATTGATTGATACCTCTAATCTTTCCATTGCCGGTGATGGGACACCATTTGTCACTTCTGCACGGGAACGCAAACACCGTGTCTGTAACTGTACCCTTAACGGCATTACAGATTGCGACTGCGACCGTTATTTTTCCCAGCCGGACTGTGATATTGGATGGGATTCTTCCAGAGACTGTTTTTATCATGGATATGACCTTTATATGCTGGTCGCCGCCAACTCTGAAAGTGACCTGCCCATCTTTCCTCTTCTGAATCCTGCTTCCAAACATGATTCCCACGGATTTCTGGAAACGGATTTCTGGAAACGTATTTCAGAATGAAAAGTTTTCTGCCGGATTATCATGTCAGTAAATGGCTTTTGGATTCTGCCCATGATGCAATGGCTTACTATTCCTATTGCCGCAAGAACCATATCCAGCCATTTATTGATCTAAATGAAAAGCGTGGAATCAAAGTAAAATACAAAGATGACTTTACCATTGGTAAAGATGGTATCCCCGTTTGTAAAGCAGGCAGGAAAATGAACCGGGACGGTTCTGAACCATCCAAAGCAAGATTAAAATATCGCTGCCCCCTTGCCAGCAGAAAATATGGCTGTTCCTGTGAAAATCCCTGTTCAGATTCGAAATACGGAAGAACCGTTCATCTTGCTATGAAAGACAATCCAAGACTGATCAACTTTCCACCTCGTAACAGTGAGGAATGGAAAATGGAATATAACGCCAGAACCTCAGCAGAACGTTCCAATAAACGTGAGAAAATAGACTTTAAATTAGAAAGCGGCAGACACCGCTCGACTAAGATGTGGTACTGCCGCCTCTATCACATCATGATGCTCCAACACCTTGATGCATGGGATCTGCCCTTTGACTCCACCCTGAGAAAGTTGATTTTAGAAGTGGCATGACCCTGTGATTATTATACACCAGTTTCAGGCATAGCGATAGTTATGTCTGTTTCTCATGTCTATTTTAATTCTTTTCAGATAATATTTACTTTTCTAAGCTCAATGCCAGCTATGCTGGCTATAATCACTCAGGATTCCGAGAGATTATATAGGAGAAATACAGGGTACTTAGCGGAACTGTTTTTACGGAGAATCCAAGAAATTTTCAAAAATATTTTTGAAGGGAAGTGTCTGCGGTGTTCGACGATCCCGAACGATATGAACATGACGGCTTTTATGAAGAAGATACTGACTATGAAGATGAATATGAAACGGACGATTCCGATTACATAGTCGATGACGAAGAAGATGAAAATGCCCTTTGGGACGATGAGGAAGAAGCCGCTGACGATCTTCCCGAAAAGAAGCGGAGGAAGCGGACGAACCAAGTTGTTCTTGCTGACAATGATACGGATACCGAAGAAACCGAATTATCCGAACAAGCCATGTGGCAGATCGCAAAAGAAGAACAGCTCATCGAAGAACTGGAAGCCGACGCCGAGGAACATCCCTTTGAGGATGGTACTGACGAGGAAGAACCGGAGTGCAAGAAGCTCAAAAGAGAACTGCGGGCAGAAGCCCTTGCACGATTGGAGGATTCCGCCAGAACACAGCGGGATTTTGAAAATGTGATCGCATGGTGGGACAGGCTGGACACTAATCGGGAGCGAAGGGAACGCTATCACGAACTCAGCCGCAGCGGTGATGATGTTCCTCTTGATTACGGGGCATCTGCCAATGAACTCCTTTTCCCGGATATGCTAAACGACGTACTGGAAAAGCAGCTCCGAAAGGGAGATTTTATTGACGCCATTTTCTACTGTCCTTACGACATCCATGAACTGGTAACGGAAGAATACCTATCCAAAATCCTCTGGGAATTGAATGAGGAACACAAGGAGCTGCTCTTTCTCTGCGCTGTCCGGCTGTTTAGCTCAACAAGGATCGCTAAAATACGGAATCAAAGCGATCGGAACATCCGCAAGGTGCGTGGCACGATGCTCAAAAAAATACGAAAAAAGCTGCTTCCTGCACTTTTGGATAAGGCAGAAAAGCAACAGCCAATGACCTTATTGGAGAAAGATTTTTTAGAAGAATCTGGAATGAAGATTGATTCAGGGGAAAAGAAATCGTATAATTGATAATATAAAAATGAGTTATTCAGGTTACAATATGAAGTGAGGAATAGACTGATATGGAAAATATAAAAACCAAAGAAGCAATGAAGGAATTAACACTGATGCTGTTATACCTGTCCCGCTTTACACAGGGAGAGAAGTTTTACGAAGCAACCGATTTTTATCGTGGAAAGGCTATGATTTTGATATACTGAATGAATTGGACGCTGCAGACTATATCCGGCAGGGGAATCATCCGTCCCGTTCCAAATCGATATATATTACAGAAAACGGTATAGAACAGGCAAAAGAGCTTTTATCCAAATATGGTATCAGTGATTGGAAACAGGAGTGAGAAAATGAAGAACCTTTTTGAACGTACCAGTTCTAACTGGGTGCGGTATAGTGAATATGAATGGAGGGCAGCAGAGGACGGAACTCTGTATCTCACGCCCACCAAGACGGCGCAACCGAGTATTTATGATCCACTGGCAGAGTATCAGAAAATTGTATTGGATGCCATCAATATAGGACGCATGGGTATGAGCAAAAAGCCGGATGACGAAATTCAGAAGGCTATCCAGCAATTTGCGGTGAAATATGGCTTGTTTGGACTGATGACTGCGCTGCCTACCACACCAAACTTTATGGAATATGAGGCGGTGTACCTGCCGAAAAATCACTTCATCAAAGAAGAAACTATGTCCACTGAAAAATATCTGGCACTGTTCTTTCCATTTGACAAACTGGATGTGATCAAGCGTGGTATCGAGTCCATGTGGAACATTCAGAATGACCGTGTTATGATGGCATTGGCTTTGACCATGACAGACAAGCCGATGGCTGTCAACATGAGCTTTCAGCGGGAATATGCGGAGCGATATGAATGGATGAAACAGCAGTTCATTGACTGGACGTTTACCTATATCAACAGTTTCCTTTATTATGAGGATTATGATACACTGAACGATGAAACCAGACAGATGATGCAGCAGAGCATGGCGGCATTCGGCGGCATAGCTCCAACTTACCATATCGCCCTGTTAGATAAGCCGACCATCGTTTGGGACTTTCATTCCCTGCTGCTGGGCGTTCAGATGATGTTCAGCTTTATGCTGACCGACAGTGAAAACCCAATTAAGCTTTGCAGGCACTGCACTAAAGCCTTTGTTGCAAGCAGACCAAGTGCTGTATTTTGCAGCCCTCAGTGCAAGAACAAGCATAATGTTTACAAAAGCAGAGCGAGAAACAAAAGTGAAGAATAGGAAGGGAATGGATATGAACGAAGAATTTGGGCTAACTCCTTATGAAACAAGGGAAATCCTGTTTTATAAAACTGATAATGGTGAAGTTCGGGTTGAAATCCTTTTATATCAGGAAAACTTGTGGCTGACGCAGGCAAAGATGGCAGAATTATTTGAAGTGCAAAAGGCGGCTATTTCAAAACATTTGAAAAATATTTTTGCATCCGGTGAATTGCAGGAAGAAGCAGTTGTTTCCAAAATGGAAACAACTGCGGCAGACGGCAAGCGGTACAATACAAGCTATTACAATCTGGATGCCATTATTGCTGTCGGATACCGTGTTAATTCTAAAAAGGCTACGATGTTCCGCATTTGGGCAAATCGAGTATTAAAAGAATTTATTATTAAAGGCTATGTGATGGACGATGCACGACTGCGAGAACCGGAAAACCTCTTTGGTAAGGACTATTTTGAGGAACAGTTGGAGCGTATTCGTGATATTCGCTCCAGCGAGCGCCGTTTTTATCAAAAAATCACGGACATTTACTCCCAGTGCAGTGCTGACTATGATGTGAACAGTCCTGTTACAAAAGAGTTTTTTGCCACAGTACAGAATAGCTTCATTACGCTGTCACTCATCATACGGCGGCTGAGATTGTTTATGGACGAGCCGATAGCACAAAACCAAACATGGGTTTGACAACTTGGAAAAATGCTCCGCAGGGGCGTATTCGCAAGTCGGATGTTTCAATTGCCAAAAACTACTTAAACAAAGAAGAAATGATAAATCTGAATGAGATCGTGACAATGTATTTGGACTATGCCGAAAGACAGGCACGGCGAGGAAACATTATGTATATGCAGGATTGGGCTAATCGTTTGGATGCGTTCCTCCAGTTCAACGAAGAAGATATTTTATATGACAAAGGCAAAGTGACCGCTGCCATCGCAAAGGCGTTTGCAGAAAGTGAATTTGAAAAATTCCGTGTTTTGCAGGACAGAACATATCAGAGTGATTTCGATCGTCTTGTGGCAAATATCAAAGAAAACAGCAAACAAACAAAATAAATCAGGAAACCTCACGCTTCTGATTTTATCGTCAGAAGTGTGGGGCTTTTGTATCAGGTTTACAGATATATACCAACTCGTGCAGAACGATTTTTTCGCACGGTTGCGAGTGGAATTGATGTGGCGCACCCATTCCATTTGTTTAGACGCTTTGAGCGCTTCAGCTACGCTCTCCTGCTTTGCCATAGCAGAAGCTAAGAAAGACCAGAAAAGATTATTTGCATAAGGTTTGTGGTGCAAAGCATGATAGAGATATAAACGCTGCAAAGAATATCCTGGCAGCGGGAGCACGAGATCTGAGAAGCAGATATGATATCGACATGAGGTGAGGAATCCATATGAAAAAGATACTGATTATTGAAGATGACGAAAGTCTTCAGAAGGAACTTTATACATTGCTTGTAAACAGTGGTTATGAGGCGGAAATTGTCACTGTGTTTGAAAAAGTAGTGTCGCAGATAATTAATACGGATGCAGATCTTGTGCTTCTGGATATTAAGATTCCCGGAATGACAGGAGATTTTATCCTGCGGGAAGTGCGTAAAACATCACAGATTCCGGTTATTATGGTAACGAGCAAGAATTCAGATATGGATGAAGTATTATGCATGAGTTATGGGGCAGATGACTATATTACAAAGCCTTATCATCCGGCATTGCTTCTTCTGCATATCGAAGCAGTACTGAAGCGGGCAGGGGAAACGAGCGGACAGATGCAGGCATACCGCGGACTTCAGATCTGTCCGGCAAAAAGCTGCCTTGTGCAAGGGGAGGAAGAGATTCTGCTGTCTAAGAATGAATTCGGGATTTTCAGCTATCTTTTAGAGCATGTGGGAGAGATTGTAACTCGGGAGGAGATTATGAGTTATCTTTGGGATAACGAGAAATTTGTAGATGATAATACATTGACCGTTAATATTACGCGTCTTCGCAGAAAGCTGGAAGAGGCGGGGCTGCATGATGTAATTGAAACAAGAAGAGGACAGGGGTACATTTTATTATGACATGGAATCGATATTGCCGTGGGAAATTTGTTCCTGCATTGATTTTTATTACAGCAGATATTCTGGCCGCTTACTTACTTTTTGGACTGCGTATCAACCGGCAAGTCAGTATCTTACTTCTCGGAGTGATGATTGGGAGTCAGGTATTGGCAGTTTGTTTTGACTATTGGAAAAAGAAACGGTTTTACGACAGTGTTTTTCGAAAACTTGCAAAGCTCGATCAGAAATATCTTCTGCCGGAGCTTCTGGAACATCCGGATTTTGGAGAAGGAGAGGTGCTGACAGAGGTTTTGTATGAGACTGACCGGGCAATGCATGAGTATTTGCGTCAGTACCGGGATGAGATGAAGGAATTACAAGACTACATGGAACTTTGGGTTCATGAAATTAAACTGCCGATCGCAAGCCTTGTTCTAATGCTGCATAATGACAACCTGTTGTCAGGAGAGAAAGTAAGGGCACAAGTAAAGAGAATCGAATGTGCGGTAGAGCAAATCCTGTATTATACACGGGGGCAGAATACGGAGAAAGATTATCTGATTAAGACGTATTCACTGGAACAGATTATTGGAAGAGTCCTGCAGTCAGAAAAGGAAGCGATTCTGGGACAGCAGATTCATCTAAAGCTGGAAGGGTTAAAATGCCGGGTGCAGACGGACAGCAAGTGGATGGAGTTTATTGTGCGGCAAATTTTGAATAATAGTTTAAAGTACTTAAAAGGAGAAGCGGACGAGATCTGTATTACTGGGAGGGAAGAAGAGGACTGTACAATACTTTCTCTATGGGATAATGGAATTGGAATAGAGGAAAGTGAACTTTCTCGTGTGTTTGAGAAATCTTTTACCGGGGAAAATGGGAGACGCGTTCAGTCTTCTACAGGAATGGGATTGTACCTATGTAAAAAACTCTGTGGAAAGCTGGGACATGATATTTTAATCCATTCTGTGAAGAACAGTTATACGGAAGTTGAAATACGATTTTGGAAACATGAGTTCTACCAGGTGTTGGAAGATGACAGAAAGCTTACAAAACTGTAAGGTTCTGTTATAGAAATCGATGGATGGAATCCACCTGTTTCGCTATACTCACAAGTGTAAGAAAAGAACAGGAAAGGAGACGAATACACATGGCAGAAATGTTGCGAGTGGAAGACGTAGAAAAGTATTATGGAAATAAGTCAAATTTAACGAAAGCGATTGATAAAATCTCATTAAGTGTAGATAAGGGGGAATTTGCGGCGATTATGGGACCAAGCGGGTCCGGAAAAACAACACTGTTAAATATGATTGCAACGATTGATAAGGTAACAGCAGGACATATTTATCTTAGCGGAACAGATATTACAAAGATTCGCGGAGAGGCGATGAACCGGTTCCGAAGGGAGATGCTGGGATTCATTTTTCAGGATTTTAATTTACTGGATACGCTTACTGTTTATGAAAATATCGCGTTGGCGCTGCAGATCCAGAAGGTGAAACCGGAAGAAATTGACCGAAGAGTAGTAGAAGCTGCACACCTTATGAATCTGGAACAGATTTTGAACAAATATCCGTATCAGATTTCCGGTGGAGAGAAGCAGAGGACTGCATCTGCCCGTGCAGTGATCACGCGTCCGAAATTGATTCTGGCCGATGAACCTACCGGCGCTCTTGATTCTAAAAATGCGAAAAATCTGATGGAGCATCTGTTAGAGTTGAACAAAAAGCGCGAAGCGACAATTCTCATGGTAACACATGACGCGTTTACTGCGAGTTATGCAGACCGGGTGATCTTTATTAAGGATGGACGGCTGTACAGTGAAATCCGCAAAGGAGAGAAAGGGCGAAAAGCCTTTTTTGATAAGATCATCGATATGATGAGTCTATTGGGAGGCGATTTTAATGATGTTATTTAGCCTTTCCATAAAAAATATGAAAAAGAGCATAAAAGATTACGGAATTTATTTTTTTACACTTGTAATTGGCGTTGCGATCTTTTATGTGTTTAATTCGCTGGAGACGCAGACCGTAATGGAACAGCTGAGTGAATCTACTAAATCTATTATTATATTAATGACGCGGACACTGGAAATTGTAAGTGTATTTGTGGCAGCAGTGATTGGATTCCTTATGGTATATGCAAATCGATTTTTGATCCGCAGACGAAAGAAAGAATTTGGTGTATATCTGCTCCTCGGTATGGGGAAGGGCGCAGTGTCCAGAATCTTATTTTTTGAAACGGTATTTATTGGAGTCATATCACTGGCAGTAGGTCTTTGCATTGGGGTGTTCGGGGCTCAGCTTGCGTCCATTGCAGTGGCAAACATGTTCCAAGTGGATATGAGTCGTTTTACCTTTACATTTTCTCCGGATGCTTTTGGGAAAACAATTTTATACTTTAGCATCATGTATGTGATTGTTATGATATTCAATACCGTATCTGTACGAAGAAGCAGACCGATTGAACTGCTGCAGTCGGGCAGGAAAAATGAAGAGCTGAAAATGAAAAATACAACCATCTGTACGATTGTATTTCTGATAGCGGTACTTGTTCTCGGACACGCATACTGGCAAGTAACCGGAGGTGTGGAAGAAATGCAGTATGCAGATGCGTTCATAACTCCAATCTTGGAAGGAATTGTGGCCACATTTCTTATCTTCTGGTCTCTTTCCGGACTGCTGCTGAAATTTGTTATGAATGCAAAACGAATTTATTTTCGGGCGCTTCATTCTTTTACACTGCGTCAGCTTCACAGTAAGATACATACAATGGTATTCTCGATGACGGTAACCTGTCTTATGCTGTTTTTGACAATCTGCGTGCTGTCAGCAGGATTAGCGCTGAATGAGACGGTAAAACGGGAAGTGGAAGAGAATGTTCCGAAAGATGTTCAGATTACAGCGCCGGGAGCGGATGTGGAGACAAAAATCCAGAAAGCAGGAGCAGATCTGACGCTCCTGAAAGAGCCAACAACCGTCCGGATTTATGAAAATGGGTTGACAATGGGAGATACACTCAGCGATTCTGTAAAAAAAGAATTTCCGATGTTGGCATACGAGATGAAAGAAGAATTTGTTCCGCTTAGTGAATATAATCGTCTGGCAGAGCAGACAGGGCAAAAGACATATGAACTGGAAGAAAATCAGTATGTGCTTCTGGCAAGTTTTGAACAGATGGCTGCTGTAAGGAATCGCTCGATTCAGGAAGGGATTCCGGTTACAATTGACGGAAAAGTATATGAGTCAAAGTATGATGTTTGTCAGAATGGATATGTAGGCATGGCTGGAAGTCGGATCAATACAGGGATTTATATTGTTCCGGATGAGGCAGTAAAAAATATGACTTGCGTTTTCAGCGTGCTGACAGCAGATTATAACGTGCCACAGAAAGAAAAGAAGGAAACGGAAAAAGCGTTTTTAGATAAGCTGTATGCAGTAAATGAAGTTGTTGAGAAAAACGCATTGAGTCAGCTGGAAACGACAACGGATGCTGCCTATATTTTTGAGATCAGTACGAAGATTATCCATATGGAGAGCAGTGCAGGACTTGGAACGATTGTGACGTTTATCGGTATTTATTTAGGGATTATCTTTTTGATCTCCAGTGCAGCAGTATTGGCGCTCAAAGAATTATCCGACCATCTGGATAACAAAGTACGGTATGAGATGCTTCGCAAAATAGGAGTCGATGAGAAGATGATTCATCATTCTATGCTGCAGCAGACAGCGATATTTTTCGGACTTCCCCTGCTTCTGGCAATGATTCATTCGGTATTTGGGATTCAGTTTGCGCAATTTCTGTTAGGAACTGTAGGATATGTGAATATGGGTTCTTCCCTGTTTCTGACAGCAGGAGTGATTGTATTGATTTACGGAGGATATTTCCTGATTACTTATATGACAGAGAAGCGAATGCTGCGGGAAGATTAAACAAGGAGTGGAGAAAACAATATGACAACAATTAAGGATATTGCAAAAGCGGCCGGAGTCAGTGTCACAACAGTTTCCAATGTGATTCACGGCAATGCAGGGAGAGTTTCTCCGGCAACCATTGAAAAGATTCAGCAGATTATGAAGGAAATGCATTACATTCCGAATATGGGAGCCAGAATGCTTGTGCGAAATCAATCGAAGATTATAGGAGTAATTATCCACGGCTATCGGGAAGCGAAAGACGGAACATTTCACAGTCCGTTTACTGCTGAAATTATAGGGGCAATGGAAAGGGAAATTCGTTTGAATGGCTATTATATGATGCTGCATGCCTCGGATTCTCCGGAAGAGATTAAAAATCTTGTGGCAAACTGGAATGTGGACGGCATCATTACTGTCGGACTGGGAATGGATTTTTGCGATCCGCTGAAAGAATGGCTGCAGATTCCAATTGTGTTTACTGATTGTTTTTTTCATGAAAACAATATGTCAATGTTGGAACCGAGGATGAAGAAGGAGGATATCTGGCAGCCAAATATCTTCTGGAGCATGGCCACCGCCGCATTGGATTTGCAACAGAACGTCAGATTACAGAAGGGGAAGCCGATCGATGTGCGGATGGACTTCGTCTGCATGGGTTTCGTAGGGCGTGTATGGAGAAAGGGCTTATGTGGAGTGAGCAGATGGTCGTATTTGGAGAAGATTTGGAGCGGTTGAGAAATTTTACCGGAATTGTTGTCAGTTCGGACTATTATGCCCTTGCACTGATGGACATACTTCGGCATAGAGGCGTTAAGATTCCGGAAGAACTGTCAATCATCGGGTTTGACGATATTTTAATGTCTCATTTTTCTTCGCCGCGTCTTACAACAATTCATCAGGGAGTTCCGGAAAAAGGAATTCTGGCGGTACAGCAGCTGCTGCGGCAGATTCGCGGTGAAATAGTCGAAGAAAAAGATATCAGACTGCCTGTGCGGATTGTAGAGAGGGAATCTGTGAAAACACTTATTGACAGTTCAAAACGAGTGTGATAAAACAATAGCAGAAAGAAAATATGCGGGCTTTTTTGAAAGAGCCTGTATATTTTTACAAAATAAGTTTAACGTAAAACCTATAACTGATAAAATCAGAATGAAGGAGAAGAAAACGATGGAAAAGACATGGTGGAAAGAAGCGGTAGTATATCAGATTTATCCGCGCAGTTTCTGTGACAGCAATGGAGACGGGATTGGTGACTTGAATGGTATTACATCTAAAATGGATTATTTAAAGGAATTGGGAATTGATGTAATCTGGCTTTCTCCGGTGTACGAATCTCCAAATGATGACAATGGGTACGACATTAGCAATTACCGGGGAATCATGAAAGAATTCGGGACAATGGAAGACTTTGACCGGATGCTGGCAGCGGCGCATGAGCGTGGAATCCGGATTGTGATGGATCTTGTTGTAAATCATACTTCTGATGAACATCCGTGGTTTGTAGAAAGCCGCAAGTCGAAAGAGAATCCATATCGCGATTATTACTTTTGGAGGGAAGGTAAGGACGGAAAAGAACCGAACAACTGGGGTTCCTGTTTCAGTGGATCCGCCTGGGAGTATGATAAAACAACAGATATGTATTATCTGCATTTATTCTCCAAAAAGCAGCCGGATCTGAACTGGGACAATCCGAAGGTGCGGGATGCAGTATTTGATATGATGGACTGGTGGTGTCAGAAGGGAATTGACGGTTTCCGTATGGACGTGATCAGCATGATTTCGAAAGTGCCGGGACTTCCGGACGGACCGAAAGCTCCGGAAGCTCTTTACGGCAGTTACGGGCCTTACAGTGTCCATGGACCGCATGTACATGAATATTTGCAGGAGATGAATCGGCGGGTGCTGTCCAAATATGATCTTTTGACTGTCGGAGAATGTGCGGGAGCAACGGTAGAACAGGCAGCAAAATATGCATCACTGGACGGAAAAGAGCTAAATATGGTTTTTCAGTTTGAACATACAGGTCTATCTTCCAATGGACCGCTCGGGAAATGGACAGACAAAAAGATCGATCTGCGGGAACTAAAAGAGGTAATGTCCAGATGGGAGACCGGTCTGGAAGGAAAGGCATGGAACAGTCTGTATTGGTGCAATCACGATCAGCCGCGAATGGTATCAAGGCTTGGCAATGATTCGCCGCAGTTTCGGGAGTATTCCGCCAAAACACTGGCAGTCTGTCTCCATATGATGCAGGGAACTCCTTATGTATATCAGGGAGAAGAACTTGGCATGACAAATGTTCCGTTTGAAAAACTGGAAGATTACAGAGATATTGAAAGTCTGAATGCATATGAGGAAGAAGTAGGGCGCGGAAGTGTTACACCGGATGAAATGCTGCATTACCTTCGTTGCAGAAGCCGTGATAACGCAAGAACACCGGTACAGTGGGACGATAGTGAGCATGCAGGATTTACAACAGGAACACCGTGGATCATGGTCAATCCGAACTATAAAGAAATCAACGCGAAAGAACAGCTGTCCAGAAAAGATTCCGTATTTTATTTTTATAAGAAACTGATCCGGCTGCGAAAAGAGTACGACATCATTCCATATGGTACATACCAATTATTACTGCCGGAAGATCCGGATCTCTTTGTGTATGAAAGAAAACTGGGAGAAGAAAGGCTTCTTGTTATATGTAATTTTTCAGAAAAAGAGCTGTCCTATGAAGTGCCGGAAGAATTTTCCGCAGAGAATGCCAAACTTCTGATTGCAAATTATGAAGATGCCAAGATAGCAGCACATTTGACACTTCGCCCATATGAATCCCTTGTTTTATATCAAAATTGTTAAGAATATAACTTGCAAGCCATTTTAAAATCATGTAAAATGAACTCTGGAAAGAGCATATATTCAAAGTACCAGAGAAGGAGAGAATATGATGAGTAAGAAACCTACAGTATTGATGATTTTAGATGGTTACGGATTAAATACAGAAACAAAGGGAAATGCAGTGGCAGAAGCTGCAACTCCGGTTATGGATAAATTAATGGCAGACTATCCGTTTGTTGAAGGAAATGCCAGTGGAATGGCAGTGGGACTTCCGGAAGGTCAGATGGGGAATTCAGAAGTTGGTCATTTGAATATGGGAGCAGGACGGATTGTATATCAGGATCTGACAAAGATTACAAAAGCAATCCAGGACGGAGACTTCTTTGAAAATGAAGCGCTGCTTGCTGCCTGCGAAAATGCAAAGGCAAATGACAGTGCGCTTCACCTGTTCGGACTTGTATCTGACGGAGGCGTTCATAGTCATAACACACATATTTATGGTCTGCTGGAACTGGCAAAAAGACAGGGACTTTCAAAGGTATATGTACATTGCTTCTTAGACGGAAGAGATACACCGCCGGCATCCGGCAAAGAGTATGTGACAGAGCTGGAAGCGAAGATGAAAGAAATCGGAGTAGGAGAAGTAGCGACTGTCATGGGACGTTATTACGCAATGGATCGTGATAACAGATGGGATCGAGTAGAATTAGCATATAAAGCCATGGTGAAAGGCGAAGGTGTTCCGGCAGATGCTGCAGCAGATGCCATTCAGGCTTCTTACGATAATGGCAAGACAGATGAATTTGTACTTCCGACTGTGATTATGAAAGACGGAGCTCCTACAGCAATGATTCAGGAGAAGGATTCTGTTATCTTCTTTAACTTCCGCCCGGATCGTGCAAGAGAAATTACAAGAACATTCTGTGATGACAGCTTTACAGGATTTGACAGAGGCGAACGCGTAAAAACAACTTATGTCTGCTTTACAGAGTATGATGTAACAATTGAGAACAAACTGGTTGCATTTGTTAAAACAGAAATTACAAATACATTTGGGGAATTTCTTGCAGCAAATGGATTAAAACAGGCACGTATTGCTGAAACAGAGAAATATGCGCATGTAACGTTCTTCTTTAATGGCGGCGTAGAAGAGCCGAATGAAGGAGAAGACCGTATTCTTGTTAAATCTCCGAAGGTGGCAACGTATGATCTTCAGCCGGAGATGAGTGCGCCGGAAGTATGCGATAAACTAGTTGCTGCAATTCAGTCAGGAACATACGATGTCATTATTGTGAACTTTGCAAATCCGGATATGGTAGGACATACCGGAGTGGAAAATGCAGCAATCAAAGCAATCGAGGCGGTTGACACATGTGTCGGAAAGACAGTGGAAGCGCTAAAAGAAGTGGGAGGACAGATGTTCCTTTGTGCAGATCACGGAAATGCAGAGCAGCTCATTGACGAAGAAACAGGCGCTCCGTTTACAGCACATACAACGAATCCGGTTCCATTTATCTTAATCAATGCAGATGAGAAGTATGGACTTCGCGAAGGTGGATGTCTTGCAGATATTGCACCGACATTAATTGAACTGATGGGAATGGAACAGCCAAAAGAAATGACAGGAAAATCCCTTTTGATTGAAAAATAATATCTTAGTGAAATAGCAGAAAATGAAATAACGGCAACGAGAAACCTTGCATGGAGAAGCGTACAAGAACGTATGCAGCTTTATGCAAGGTTTTATTATGTAATTTGGTAATGAAAAAATCTTGTGGATTAGGATGTTGGAAAACAAAATGAATAAATAATATAAATATATTTCAAAAAATATGTTAAAAACCATAAAAATACAAATAAAACAAGAAATAATTGCAAGAAATGATTGACGAAACGTCAAAACTTTAGTATGATGCAAGGAGTGAAAAAGAAAATCAGGTAGGAGGGATACGCAATGGCAGCGTACAGAGAACTTGGCAGAGAGGAACTGCTGGAATTAAAAGAAGAATTAGAGGCACAATTTGCAGAGGTAAAGGCAAAAGGACTCAAGCTGGATATGTCAAGAGGGAAGCCGTCAAAGGCGCAGTTAGATCTCTCCATGGGAATGATGGATGTATTGACAAGTGATTCAGATCTGATCTGTGAAGAAGGAGTGGATTGCCGTAATTACGGTGTTCTCGATGGAATTAAAGAGGCAAAGCAGCTTCTTGCAGATATGATTGAAGTGCCAAAGGACAATATTGTTATTTTTGGAAATTCCAGCCTGAATGTGATGTACGACACCATTGCACGTTCCTTTACACACGGCGTTATGGGAAGCACTCCGTGGTGCAAGCTTGATAAAGTGAAGTTCCTATGCCCGGTTCCGGGATATGACAGACACTTTGCAATTACAGAATATTTTGGGATTGAGATGATCAATGTCCCAATGACAGAATCCGGACCGGATATGGATATTATAGAGAAATTAGTAAGCAGCGATCCGGCTATTAAAGGAATCTGGTGTGTGCCGAAATACTCTAATCCGCAGGGAATTACATACTCGGATGAGACGGTGCATCGCTTTGCGTGTCTGGAACCGGCAGCAGAGGATTTCCGTATTTACTGGGATAACGCATATGGAATTCATCATTTATATGAAGATAAGCAGGATTATCTTATTGAGATTCTGATGGAATGTAAGAAGGAAGGACATCCGGACATGGTTTATAAATTTGCTTCTACTTCCAAGATTAGTTTTCCGGGTTCCGGGATTGCAGCGATCGCAGCTTCCGATGCAAACTTGATCGATATCCGTAAACAGATGAAAATTCAGACAATTGGACACGATAAAGTAAACCAGCTCCGCCATGCAAGATTTTTCGGAGATATTCACGGTATGGTACAACATATGAAAAAACATGCTGATATTATCCGGCCGAAATTTGAGATTGTTCTTGGCAAACTGAGAGAAGAGTTAGGCGAATTGGAAATCGGATCCTGGATGGAACCACGCGGAGGTTATTTTATTTCCTTTGATGCACTGGACGGATGTGCGAAGAAGATTGTGGAAAAAGCAAAAGAAGCCGGTGTAATTATGACAGAGGCCGGCGCTACGTTTCCGTATGGCAAAGATCCGCATGACAGTAACATTCGGATTGCTCCGACATTTCCTACAGAAGAAGAGCTTGCAATGGCAACGGATATTTTTATTTTAAGTGTCAAGTTGGTAAGTATTGAGAAAATTTTATCAGAAATAGAATAGAAAGCAATATAGAGGCGCAGTTCCTTTTGGAAGCTGCGTCTTTTTTTGTGCCGTAAAAACTAAGAAGTTCTTAAGAATTTAGAGAGGGAAAAAAGAAAACCATCTGCTTTATTTTAGATAAACTAATACACAGATGGAGGTATACACTATGACAAAACAGAGATTAAAAGTTAGAAAACGAAATCGAAGAAAGATAAAGCAAAGGATGCGTTTGATCATTACAATAATAGTTTTATGTCTTGGAATCACTGCAGTTCGGGCGCTAAGCAGCGGCTTCACAATCTTACAGGCAATGGGATCAAATTTATCTATGATTACAGAGAAAGGAGACTATCCGGAAGAGTTATTGGAGATGTTATCACGAAATCCGGAAATGAGAGAATTTGTATTAGATTATCCGGATAAAAAGGGAAAGGTATATGCCGATACAATCGGAGAAGTAACCAAAGGGGAGTTTCCGCTTTTACTGCAGTGGGATCACCGTTGGGGATATGGCGCATATGGAAATAGCTTGATTGCTGTGAGCGGATGCGGCCCAACAGCGCTGGCATCTGTCATTGCAGGTCTTACGGGAGAAAATACAGTTACGCCATATACGATTGCTAAATTTGCAGAAGAACAGGGGTATTGTGTTGAGGGAGTAGGAACAAGCTGGGAATTGTTTACGAGTGGAATTCGTTCTTTCGGGATTGCCGGTACAGAAATGAGTCTTTCAAAAGATACGGTGTTTGAGGCGCTGCAAAACGGGCAGCCGATTATTTGCAGTATGCGCCCGGGTGATTTTACGACAACAGGGCATTTTATTACATTAGTTGGAATCGAGGATGGAAAAATTAAAGTGAACGATTCTAATAGTAAAAAGAATAGCAAAACATTGTGGGAGTATGAAACATTAGAGCCGCAGATTAAAAATTTGTGGGTGTTTCAGTAGAAAGCTTCTGGATAGAAGCAATAAAAACAGAACGTCCAAAGTTGTTTTGCTCGGACGTTCTGTATAAAAGGATGTTTGGAAAGGCTCTTTCTGTGGGAAAGAGTTTTTTTGTTCTAATATTAAGGAATTACTCCAGATTTTTATATGCGGTTGAAAGCATTAATTTAATACGGTTCAGCTGATTTACTTCGCTGGCACCCGGATCATAATCGATTGCAACGATATTAGAGTCGGGATGAAGCCGGCGCAGCTCTTTGATAACTCCTTTTCCAACGATATGGTTCGGCAGGCAGGCAAATGGCTGTGTACAGACAATATTCTTTGTACCGCTGTGAATGAGTTCCAGCATTTCTCCTGTTAGGAACCAGCCTTCTCCGGTCTGATTTCCAAGCGATACCACTTCTTTTGCCATATCAGCGGTGTCTTTGATATGAGACGGCGGGAGAAAGTGTTTACTTTCTTTGAGTGCATCACAGGCAGATTTCCGCATGGATTCCAATACACGAATTCCAAGATTGGCTTTCCAGGCAGAAGATTTCTTCATACCAAGATGTTCGGACTTAAAATTCATATTATAGAAACTGTACAGGAAGAAATCCGTCAGATCCGGAACAACTGCCTCAGCGCCTTCTTGTTCCAGAAGCTCCACAAGATAGTTATTTGCGACCGGAGAGAATTTGACAAGAATTTCTCCGACAATTCCTACTTTTGGTTTTTTAATATCCAGCATTGGAAGCTGATCGAATTCTTTTACAATCCGGCGGCAGAGCTGATCGAATTTTCTCTTAGAGAGCTGATTGCTCTGGAGAAAATCAATACATTCCTGCTTTAGCTTTTCGTGGAGTGCATTGGCTGATCCCGGAATCTTTTCATAAGGGCGGGTACGATAGAGTACACGCATGAAAATGTCGCCGAGAAGCAGAGAATATACGCCTCTTAGCAAAAGTGGAAGCGTAATCTGAAAACCAGGGTTATTCTCCAGACCGCTTAAATTCAATGAAATAACCGGAATATGTCCGTAGCCGGCCTTGCCAAGTGCACGGCGGATAAAGCCAATGTAGTTGGAGGCACGACAACCGCCTCCGGTCTGCGTGATGATAACCGCAAGCTTATCTGTGTCATATTCGCCGGACAAAATCGCATCCATAATCTGACCGACAACAATCAGAGATGGATAGCAGGCATCGTTGTTTACATATTTTAAGCCTGTGTTAATGGCTGCTTTATTGCTGTTCGGAAGCACTTTGATGTTGTAACCGCATTTGCGGAAAGCCGGCTCTACAAGGTCAAAATGAATTGGCGACATCTGTGGACAGAGAATCGTATAATCTTTTTTCATTTCTTTTGTAAACGGAACTTTTGTAATGGCAGTTGAATGCAGCTCTCGTGCCTCCTGTTTCTGCTCCCGCACACGAATTGCAGCGAGCAGGGAACGAATACGAATTCTTGCAGCGCCCAGATTATTTACCTCATCGATTTTCAAAGAAGTATAGATCTTGCCCGATCCGGTTAAAATATCGGATACCTGATCGGTTGTAACAGCATCCAGACCGCAGCCAAAAGAGTTGAGCTGAATGAGATCCAGATCATTTCTTGTCTTGACATAGTTAGCGGCGGCATAAAGTCTTGAGTGGTACATCCACTGATCCATTACGAGCAGCGGCCGTTCTACCGGAGCTAAGTGAGAAATGGAATCCTCCGTCAAAACAGCAATATCATATGAATTAATCAGTTCGGGAATTCCGTGATTTACTTCCGGATCCACATGATATGGACGTCCTGCAAGAACAATACCGTGTTTGTGGTGTTCTTCTATGTACGCCAGTGTCTCTTCACCTTTTTTGCGGATATCATTTCTTGCATTGGAAAGTTCATTCCAGGCTTTTGAAGCAGCTTTTCGAATTTCTTCCGCAGGAATTGAAAGAGTGTTTCCAAGTTCTTTCACAAGACAGTTTGTAAATGTTGCCTCATCTTTTAAAGAGAGGAATGGGTTGAGAAAACGAACTTCTCCATTTACAATGGTGTCAATATTATTTCGAATGTTTTCCGCATAGGAAGTAACAATCGGGCAGTTATAGTGATTATTTGCATCTTCAAATTCCTGGCGTTCATAAGGAATACAAGGGTAGAAGATAAAAGGCACATTCTGCCGGATCAGCCATTCTACATGACCATGAGCCAATTTGGCCGGGTAACATTCGGATTCACTTGGGATTGACTCAATTCCCATTTCATAAATCTTATGACTGGAAGCCGGAGAAAGCAATACCCGGTAGCCAAGTTCGGTAAAGAACGTGAACCAGAGTGGGTAATTCTCATACATATTCAAAACGCGTGGAATTCCGACAATGCCGCGCTTTGCCTCGGAAAGAGCGAGCGGTTCATAATCAAAGTAGCGGTGGAATTTGTAGTCGAACAGGTTCGGAAGTTTATTCTGTGATTTTTCCTTACCGAGTCCACGCTCACAGCGGTTTCCGGAAATGTAGCTCCGACCGCCGCTGAATTTATTAATTGTCAGGCGGCAGTTGTTTGTACATCCCTTGCATTTTGTCATGGTTGTTGTATAAGTAAGTGCTTCGATTTCTTTGATCGGAAGCATGGTTGTGCCGGTGCATCCCTTCATCTGATAGCGTTCTCTTGCGATAAGCGCAGCGCCGAAAGCGCCCATAATACCGGCAATATCCGGACGTACAGCGTGACAGTCGGCAATACTTTCAAAGCTTCGCAGGACAGCATCGTTATAAAAGGTTCCACCCTGTACTACAATGTGAGAACCAAGTTCAGAAGCGTCGGATACTTTGATTACTTTAAACAGAGCATTTTTAATGACAGAGTAGGCGAGACCGGCAGAAATATCTGCAACAGAAGCCCCTTCCTTCTGTGCCTGTTTTACTTTAGAGTTCATAAATACGGTGCAGCGCGTTCCGAGATCAATAGGATTGCGGGCAAATAAAGCTTCATGAGCAAAATCTTCTACAGAATAATTAAGAGATTTTGCAAAAGTTTCAATGAAAGAACCGCATCCGGAGGAGCAGGCTTCATTTAATTGGACACTGTCTACCGTTTGGTTTTTGATTTTAATGCACTTCATATCCTGACCGCCGATGTCAAGGATACAGTCTACATCCGGTTCAAAGAAAGATGCGGCATAGTAGTGGGAGATCGTTTCTACTTCACCTTCATCAAGCAAAAGAGCGGACTTGATCAATACTTCGCCATAGCCGGTGGAGCAGGAATGAACAATGCGTACTCCATCCGGAAGATGCCGGTAAATATCTTTTATGGCAGAAATTGTCGTGCCAAGCGGATCGCCGCTATTGCTCTGATAAAAAGAATACAGCAGTGTTCCGTCTTCCGCGACAAGTGCTGCTTTTGTTGTTGTAGAACCGGCATCAATTCCGAGAAAACAGTTCCCGCGATAGGTACTTAGATCCATCATTGGCACCTGGTGCTTGTCATGTCGTTCTTTAAATTCGTGATAATCTTGTTCAGAAGCAAAAAGAGGCTGAAGGCGTTCTACTTCAAATTCCATTTCAATTCGGTTCGCAAGCTTATCCCTCAGTTCCAACAGAGATGTAACGACATCTTTTTTGGAATTCAGGGCAGATCCGATGGCAGCAAAGAGATGGGAATAAGTTGGAATAATTGTATGTTCCTCATCAAGGTTCAGTGTACGGACAAAGGCTTCCCGAAGTTCCGAAAGAAAATGCAGTGGTCCGCCGAGGAATGCCACATGGCCGCGGATAGGCTTGCCGCAGGCGAGTCCGCTGATTGTCTGGTTGACAACTGCCTGGAAAATAGAGGCGGATAAGTCTTCTTTTGTGGCGCCTTCATTAATTAAAGGCTGAATGTCTGATTTTGCAAAAACACCGCAGCGTGCCGCAATGGTATAAAGGGCTTTATAATGTTTGGCATATTCATTTAGTCCGGTAGCGTCTGTTTGAAGGAGAGAAGCCATCTGATCGATAAATGAACCTGTACCGCCGGCACAGATCCCGTTCATACGCTGTTCGACATTTTTTCCTTCAAAATAAATAATCTTGGCGTCTTCACCGCCAAGTTCAATGGCAACGTCTGTCTGAGGTGCATAATCCTGCAGTGCAGATGATACAGCGATTACCTCCTGAACAAAAGGAACCCCGAGATGCTTTGCCAGGGTTAAGCCTCCTGAACCGGTGATCATCGGGGATACTTTGACAGAACCGACAGTATAGATTGCCCGTCCCAAAAGATCTGAGAGGGTTTCCTGAATATTGGCATAATGCCGTTCGTAGTCAGAAAAAAGTATTTCGTTATGGTCGTTTAATACAGCAATTTTAACAGTGGTGGAGCCGATGTCAATTCCTAGTGTATACAAATCTTTTTGACTCATGCTGTCACTCCTTTATCCTAAAAATATAGTGTTATTACTTATTTAATATGCTTCCTGCATACCAATGTACATTATACGACAGAAAAAGGAAAAACACAATTTCCAAATAGCTAAAAAGATTGTTAAATATTATGAACAAATTGTGAAATGTGACATTTTTTGACGAAGGTTGGAAAAGAGAATTTAATATTTTCTAAAAAAGAAATAAACATCAGGCTTCAAATTGACAAACGTCAAAGGAAAAGTTACAATGTGTACATTATCATATATAAAAATGAAAAGGGGAAGAATGATATGAACTGGTTGAATAAACTGGAAAGAAAGTTTGGAAAGTATGCCATCCCGAATTTAACATTTTATCTGATTGCATGTTATGTGCTTGGTTTTGCTATTTCTGTGTTTATGCCGAATATGTTTTCGTATTTGACGCTGGAACCGGCGTTGATTCTTAGAGGACAGATTTGGAGGATTGTAAGCTGGGTGCTGATTCCGCCATCAAGTTTTGATCTTTTTACGATCATTATGCTACTGTTTTACTATTCACTTGGAAAGACATTGGAGCAGACATGGGGAACTTTCCGGTATAATGTATATATTTTCTCGGGAATTATCTTTACGGTAATTGGTGCATTTGTGCTGTATGGAATTTTTTCAATACTTGTTCCGGGATTTGCAGGAGTCGGAGGCATTATGGGAGCTTTCTTCTCAACGTATTATATTAATATGTCTATTTTCCTTGCGTTTGCAGCAAGTTATCCGGAGATGCAGGTACTGCTTTATTTTGTGATTCCGATTAAGATGAAATGGATGGGAATTCTGTATTTCGTACTGATCGGATATGATTTCTTAAGAGGAGGCTGGCCAACGAAGGTTGTTATTTTAGCGTCGCTTCTGAACTTTATTGTATTTTTCTTATCAACAAGAAATCTTTCACCATATAATCCGAAAGAAATACAGAGAAAACGAAAATTTCAGCAGGAAATGAAGCGGTCAGCGCCGGCGGGAGATGGGCCGCGGCATCGCTGTGCAGTATGTGGCAGAACGGAACTGGATGATCCGAATCTGGAATTCCGCTATTGCTCAAAATGTAATGGTAATTATGAATATTGTCAGGATCATTTATTCACACACGAACATAAAAAATAACTAGGAGTATTACTGATGAAGAAAGAACCATTTGTGACGAAAGAACAGATTGAAGAGATTGTAAAGACATATCCAACTCCATTTCATCTGTATGATGAAAGAGGAATTAGGAAGAATATGAAGGCATTAAGAGATGCGTTTGCCTGGAATCCAGGATTTCGGGAATATTTTGCGGTAAAAGCAACGCCGAATCCGTATCTGATGCAGATTTTGCGGGAGTACGGCTGTGGCTGCGACTGCTCTTCTTATACAGAATTGATGCTTTCGGAAGCAATCGGAGCAACCGGCGAAGATATTATGTTTTCATCTAATGCGACGCCGGCAGAGGAATTTGCTTATGCGGCGAAGCTTGGAGCAACGATCAACTTGGATGATTTTACCCATATTCAATTTTTGGAAGATACGATTGGCTATATCCCGAAAAAGATTAGCTGCAGATTCAATCCAGGTGGATTGTTCCAGATCAGTAATGATATTATGGATAATCCGGGAGACTCTAAATATGGAATGACAACAGAGCAGTTGTTTGAAGCGTTTCGGATACTGAAGGCAAAGGGTGCAGAAGAATTTGGAATTCACGCATTTTTGGCAAGCAATACAGTGACGAACGAATACTATCCGATGCTGGCAAGAGTATTATTTAAGTTGGCAGTACAGCTTCAGAAAGAGACGGGAGCTCGGATCTCTTTTATCAATTTATCAGGCGGTATCGGAATTCCGTATACACCGGATCAGGAACCGAATGATATCAGAGTGATTGGCGATGGGGTACGCAGAGTATATGAGGAAGTGCTTGTTCCGGCAGGAATGGGAGATGTGGCAATTTATACAGAACTTGGACGGTTTATGATGGGACCGTATGGCTGCCTTGTAACGAAAGCTGTCCACGAAAAGCATATCTATAAAGAGTATATAGGTTGTGATGCCTGTGCGGTTAATCTTATGCGGCCGGCTATGTACGGCGCTTATCATCATATCACAGTTGCGGGGAAAGAACATCATGTCTGTGATCACAAGTACGATATTACCGGATCACTCTGTGAGAATAATGACAAGTTTGCGATCGACAGAATGCTTCCGAAGATTGAAATTGGTGATTATCTGATCATTCATGACACAGGTGCGCATGGGTTTTCGATGGGATATAACTACAATGGAAAGTTAAAGTCAGCAGAACTTCTTCTGAAAGAGAGCGGAGAAGTGCAGCTGATCCGAAGGGCAGAAACACCGGCAGATTATTTTGCGACATTCGATTGCTTTGAGATTGGAAAGAAATTGCTGGGACAGGATGAAAACTGCCACTAGAGAGAAAAAGAGGTTTTCCTAAAGAATTTCTGAAGAAAAAGCTTGCATTTATCATAAAACTATGATATGATACAAAACGGTTGAGAAACCGGCCGGTGTGTCGGAATGGCAGACGAGGCAGACTCAAAATCTGTTGTGGGCAACCACGTGCGGGTTCAAGTCCCGCCGCCGGCATAAGAAAAGTATCGCATTTGCGGTACTTTTTTTGTTGCCCGGATTTGTGATAATCGTGTTTTCATTGACTCTAAAATATGATATCATAAATGGGTATGAGAACGTACGGGCTTTTGCCGTCGGGACAGGAGTGTATCAATGAGCGAAAAAATTTTATTAATCGATGGACATAGTATATTAAACCGGGCTTTTTTTGGTGTGCCGGATCTGACCAATGATGAAGGACTCCATACGAATGCGATATATGGATTTCTGAATATTTTATTCAAAGTTCTGGATGAGGAACAGCCGGAGTATCTGACGGTTGCGTTTGATGTGCATGCACCTACATTTCGTCATGAGATGTACGATGCATATAAAGGAACGAGAAAACCAATGGCAGAGGAACTGCGTCAGCAAGTGCCGGTCATGAAAGAAGTGCTAAAAGCTATGGGAATTCGCGTGATCGAAAAAGCAGGATTAGAAGCAGATGATTTGATTGGAACACTGTCAAAACGCTGCGAAGAGCAGGGAATGGAAGTGACTGTTCTTTCCGGAGACAGAGATTTGCTACAGCTTGCTACGGATCGGGTAAAAATCCGAATTCCAAAGACGAAGCAGGGGCGTACAGAGGTAGAAGATTACTATGCGTCAGATGTGAAAGAGCGCTATCAGGTAACTCCGAAAGAGTTTATCGATGTGAAAGCGCTGATGGGAGATACGTCAGATAATATTCCGGGAGTTCCGAGCATTGGAGAAAAGACTGCTACGAAAATTATTGTAGAATACGGAAGCGTTGAAAATGCGTATGCACATGTCAGTGAACTGAAGCCGCCGCGGGCATCAAAAGCGCTTCAGGAACACTACGATCTGGCACAAATGAGTAAGACGCTGGCGACAATCTGCCTGAATGCGGATTTGGAGTATGAGGTAGGGGAAGCCAGAATTGGAAATCTTTTTACACCGGAGGCGTATGAATATTTTCGGAAACTTCAGTTTAAAAATCTGCTGGCAAAGTTTGAAGTAGAGGTTCCGGTAAATGAAGTGGAAAAACATTTCCTTGAAGTAACAGAAAGGGAAGGGCTTCAAAAAGTGCTTGAAAAGGCAAAAGGAGCAGAATGGATCGGTGTTTCTCTTGAAAAGGATGAAGAACATTCTTTACCGCTCTTTGCAGGCATGGGTGGTTACAGTGCGGCTGCGATTGCGATAGGAGATACAGAAGTTTATCGAATCCCGGCAGGCAAAGAGATTACGATGAAGATGATCTATGAGGCATTTTCTGAATTGGCGAAGGCAGGGAAGAAAATAGCATTGTTTGATCTGAAGAAGCTTTTGAAGGAAACAAAAGTGAGCCGGACAGCATTTGTTTTTGATGTACATATTGCGGCATATCTTTTGAATCCACTGAAAAATGCATATGGATTTGAAGAAATTGCGGAAGAATACTTACATCTTTCAATCAGTGAGAAAACAAAGAGAGAAGACCGGACATGCTATGAGGCCTATGCGGCGTATGAACTTGCACCGGTTTTACAGAAACGATTGGAAGAAGAACAGATGGAAAAGCTGTATGAAGAGATCGAGCTGCCGCTTGTCTTTGCACTGAACGATATGGAAGAAGCGGGCGTCCGTGTAAAAGCCGAAGAATTAAAAGCGTACGGAGAAGCATTGACAGGAAGAATCGAAGAACTGGAAAAAGTAATTTGGGAAATGGCCGGAGAACAGTTTAACATTAATTCGCCAAAACAGTTAGGGGTAATTTTGTTTGAAAAACTGCAGCTTCCCCATGGGAAGAAAACAAAAAGCGGGTACTCGACAGCAGCGGACATTTTAGAAAAACTTGCAGGCGAATATCCGATCGTGGCATCGGTTCTTGAGTATCGACAGTTAACAAAGTTGAAATCTACTTATGCAGACGGCCTGGCAGGTTTTATTGGAGAAGACGGGCGAATTCATGGAAAATTCCACCAGACTGTTACAGCAACCGGGCGGATCAGCAGTACGGACCCGAATCTTCAGAATATTCCGGTACGAATGGAACTGGGAAGACGGATCCGGAAGGTATTTGTTCCGCAGGAAGGATGTATTTTTGTAGATGCGGACTACTCGCAAATTGAGCTTCGGGTGCTGGCTCATTGTTCGGGGGATCAGGCGCTGATTGATGCGTATCGGGAAGCGAAAGACATTCACAGAACAACCGCCTCCCAAGTATTCCATACGCCGTTTGAGGAAGTGACAGAACTGCAAAGAAGAAATGCCAAAGCGGTTAATTTTGGGATTGTATATGGAATCAGTTCTTTTGGATTAAGTCAGGATCTAAGCATTACGCGAAAGGAAGCAGCAGAATATATTGAGCGCTATTTTGAAACCTATCCCGGAATTAAGAAATTTCTGGATGATGCAGTGACTCATGCGAAAGAAAAAGGATATGTAACAACCTTGTTTGGAAGAAAACGCCCGATTCCGGAATTGAAATCATCTAATTTTATGCAGCGAAGCTTCGGGGAGCGTGTAGCTATGAACTCCCCAATCCAGGGAACGGCGGCGGATATTATGAAGATAGCTATGATCGGGGTAAATGAATCATTGCGGAAAGAAAAACTGCGTTCCAGAATTGTTCTGCAGGTTCATGATGAGTTACTGATTGAAACATTTGTGGAAGAAGAAGAAAAAGTGAGAGAGATTTTAGCAAGAGAAATGGAGCAGGCTGTCTCTCTGAGTGTTCCGCTTGTCATCGATGTGCAGACCGGCGAGAACTGGTATGACGCTAAATAATAAAGAGATAAGAAATCACAAAGAGAATTTAAGAAGAAAGCGCTTGCAGGAAGCAAAGGAAGACAGAGAAATGAAAATTATCGGAATTACGGGAGGCGTAGGCTGCGGAAAGAGTAAAGTGCTTTCCTGGTTTCAGGCATTGCCGGATACAAAAGTATACGAGGCGGATCAAATTGCTCATTTGCTTCAGGAACCGGGAGCATGCTGCTATAAAGAAATCGTTGCGGAATTTGGCGTGCGAATTCTGAAAGAAGATGGAAAGATCGATCGAAAAATACTTGGAAGTATTGTGTTTTCAGATGCGATAAAGCTGGAAAGGCTGAATCAGATTGTTCATCCGAAAGTGAAACAATATGTACAAAAATGTATCCGGGAGGAAGAATCAGCTGGAACAAGGCTGTTTGTGTTGGAGGCTGCACTGCTTTTGGAAGACGGGTACGAAGAGATCTGTGATGAGATCTGGTATATTTACGCGCGTGAGGAAATAAGGCGGGCGCGGCTGAAAGCGTCTCGGGGGTATTCAGATGAAAAAATAACTTCCATGCTTCAGGCACAGAAAAGTGAGAATGAATTTCGCGAAGCCTGCGACAGAACGATCGATAACAGCGGTTTGTGGAAAGAGACTTGCAGTCAGTTAAAAAATGCGTTAGAATCAGTATGTTAACGAAATAGATGATACAATCAGGAGATAGATAACATGAGAATGTGCAGCATTGCCAGTGGAAGCAGCGGCAACTGTATCTATGTAGGAAGTGAATCCACACATTTACTTGTAGATACGGGAATCAGTAAGAAACGAATTGAAGAAGGGTTAAAGGAACTGGATGTAAAGGGGAATGAGCTGAATGGGATTTTGATTACCCATGAACACTCTGATCATATTCAGGGGCTTGGCGTATTTAGCCGTAAATATGAGATTCCGGTTTATGCAACACGAGGAACAATTGAAGGCATCCGTCAGAGCAAATCTCTTGGAAAGCTGCCGGAAGGATTGCTTCACGAAGTACAGATTGACCATCCATTTTCCATAGGAAATATTGAAGTAAATCCGTTTCGGATTTCCCATGATGCCAAAGAACCGGCGGCATATCGTTTTGCAAGCGGCAGCAAATCGGTAGCAGTAGCAACCGATATGGGGATTTATGATGACTATACGGTGGAACATTTAAGAGATCTGGACGCAATCCTTCTTGAAGCGAATCACGATATCCATATGTTGGAAGTTGGTGTATATCCATATCATTTGAAACGGCGTGTGGCAGGTGATAAGGGCCATTTATCCAATGAAACATCGGGACGACTGCTCTGCGATATTTTGAATAATCATATGAAGAGCATTATGTTGGGGCATCTGAGCAAAGAGAATAATTATGAACAGCTTGCATACGAGACAGTGAAGCTTGAAGTGACACTGGGAGATAATCCTTACCGGGGGGAAGAACTTCCTATCACAGTGGCGAAAAGGGATCAGATTTCAGAAAGTGTAATGATTTAATGAGGTAAATAATATGGGGAAAATAGCAATTGTTACGGACAGCAACAGCGGAATCACACAAAAAGAAGGGCGTGAACTTGGGATTACAGTCCTTCCAATGCCATTTTTTATTGACGGAGAACTGTTTTTAGAAGATATTACGCTGACGCAGGAAGAATTCTATGAAAAATTAAAAAATGATGCGGAAATCACCACATCCCAACCATCTCCGGGAGATGTAATGGAACTTTGGGATGAACTGCTGCGCACGCATGAGGAAGTGCTTCATATTCCGATGTCAAGTGGTTTGAGCAGCTCCTGTGAGACCGCTATGAGTCTTGCAATGGAAGAAGAATATGCAGGCAGGGTGCATGTTGTAAATAATCAGCGTATTTCTGTAACACAGCGTCAGTCGGTACTGGATGCGATGCAGCTCGCCACAGCAGGGAAAAATGCAGCAGAAATAAAAGAAATTCTGGAAGAAAATCGTCTTGCGGCAAGTATTTATATTACAGTTGATACATTAAAATATTTGAAAAAGGGCGGCAGAATCACACCTGCTGCAGCAGCAATCGGAACAGTGCTGAATTTAAAACCGGTGCTTCAGATCCAGGGAGAAAAATTAGATGCATTTGCAAAGGTACGGGGTTGGAAGCAGGCGAAGAAAACGATGTTGGATGCGATGGAGAAAGATATGCTGCACCGCTTCCAGAATCAGAAGATCCATTTAGAAGCGGCGTATACTTGTTCAGATGAGGAAGCAGCAAAATGGAAAGAAGAGATTGAGGACAGGTTCCCAACTTGTGAAGTTATATGGCACGCCTGTCGCTGAGCGTGGCATGCCATATTGGCCCGGGAGCAATGGCCGTGGCCTGCTCTAAGGTAATTTAATAATTTGTTTTTGATATTCAGAGCGAAATGGCTGCCGGTATTTATCGGCAGCTATTATTTCGTACAAATCCGAAGAGCGGATGTCGAGAGAAAGCATATCTTGTCCGACAGGCGATAGCGAAGAACTTTTTGTAATCTTTGTCAGCAAAGGAATGGAAGATGATCTACTGACGGCGGTCAGGATTTCCTTCTGGCTTGTGCGAAATCCAAGAAGCCGTGCATAATAAGTGAAACCTTCCGCCCGATATGCAAGAAGTTTCTCCTGCGTAATTCCAAGCAGAATATGAAACAGCGCCCGGCTGATTCTCGCATGTGTCATTTCTTTTGTCTTTAGAAGTGCAGTAAATTGGGCGAGGGAATTAAAATTCCCAAGCTGATTGCAGATCCGGTCAGCCAGTTCAGGACTGACATCAGCAAATTGGCAAAGAGAATCACGAGACTCTGTGAGAAGGCGGTATTTTAAAGGCAGTCGAAAGTCTTCCAAAGTAACAGGATAACCGCAGGAAAAAGCTTCTTTCAGAATGTGAAGCGCCGATACCGGCATAAAAGTCTCCAGGGCATCAAGGGAAGTACCCTCTGAAATTGCACTGCGGATTGCGGATGCGGAACTTAGAGGGCTGTCAAGACTGGTATCATGGTAATGAGTACCTGTTCTTGAAATGGTAAATGGTTTGAGCGGACTGTTCTGCTGTAAGATGGCTTTGAGATATTCAATTGCCAAAATATTGTTAGGAGACGCAAGGAAAGAGCCGGCATCTTTAAGCTCCGGCAGAAAGGAGATCAGAGCTTTCTGCCTTGCTTTTGGAAAGGAAAGTCCCTGCTTCAAATGTTCTTGTAAAATATTTTGAAAAGCGGCAGGTTCATCCGAAAGGACTTTGGCGGCTTTCATAAGAGGCTCAATAGAACCGCATTCGGAGCCAAAGCAGACAGAATCAATGCATCCGAGCTGTGTCAGGAGGGAAATGGCGCCTCCGGCAAAGAATTCAGCGCTTCCGCAGGCGTAGCAGACCGGAAGCTCGAAAACAGCCCCGGCGCCTTCAGACAATGCCATCTTTGCCCGCATATGTTTTGGAAGAAGGGCAGGTGCGCCGCGCTGCACAAAGTCACCGCTCATAATAACGACAGCTGCATCTGCGCCCGTAACTTCCAAAGCTTTCTTTAAGTGGTAAGCATGTCCATTGTGAAAGGGGTTATATTCAGTAATCAGTCCGGTCAATTTCATAGTGATGTCACTCCTTCTGTTATCAAAATTATATTCAATATATCATATTATGAGCAGTTTTACAAAAGAAGTAGACCATTGTATCGGAAAATAGACAGAATTTGGGTTGTATACATGAGGAAAATAAGTTATAATAAACAATATATGAGAAAAAAGAGGAGGTCCTAAAGATGGGATTTATTGATGGAATTAAAGAAAAAGCCCGCGCATTGCAGAAGACAATCGTACTTCCGGAGACAGAAGACGACAGAATCTTCCGGGCAGCTGAAATTATTTTAAAAGAGCAGATTGCAAAGGTTGTACTGATTGGCGATACAGACGCAATTCAGGCAAAGAAAGCTGAATTTGCTATCGAAGACGCAATCATCGTAGATCCAAAGACATATTCTAAGACAGAAGAATATATTGAAAAACTGGTTGAACTCCGTAAGAATAAAGGAATGACAGAAGAACAGGCAAGAGAGCTTCTTCTGACAAATTACCCGTATTACGGTGTAATGATGGTTAAGATGGGAGATGCTGATGGTATGGTATCAGGAGCATGCCATTCTACTGCAGATACATTGAGACCATGTCTTCAGATTTTAAAGACAAAACCGGGAACAAAGATTGTTTCTGCATTCTTCCTGATGGTAGTACCAAACTGCGATATGGGCGAGAATGGAACATTTGTATATGGTGACTGCGGTCTGAACCAGAATCCGACAGCAGAAGAGCTTGCAGCAATTGCGGATTCTTCAGCAGAGTCTTTCAGACAGCTTGTAGGAGCTGAACCTCGTGTTGCTATGCTTTCTCACTCTACAAAAGGAAGTGCAAAGCATGCAGACGTTACAAAAGTAGTAGAAGCAACAGAGATCGTAAAGGCTGCAAGACCAGACCTTCTGGTAGATGGAGAACTGCAGCTTGACGCAGCGCTTGTTCCGGAAGTGGCAGAATCAAAAGCACCGGGAAGCCCAGTGGCAGGTAAAGCAAATGTTCTGATCTTCCCGGATCTGGATGCAGGTAATATCGGATACAAATTGACACAGAGACTTGCCAAAGGAGAGGCATACGGTCCTCTGACACAGGGAATCGCAAAACCGGTCAATGACTTATCTCGTGGATGCAGCGTGGAAGATATCGTAGGCGTTGCAGCAATCACGGCAGTACAGGCTCAGGAGTAGTTCGTTTCAGAACATAAAGAGCATCACACACATTTGAAATTGACTGCGTAAGCAGTACAATAGAGAGAAAAAAAGGAGATAATCACAATGAATGTATTAGTAATCAACTGTGGAAGTTCATCTTTGAAATTCCAGCTCATCAACTCTGACACAGAAGGCGTTCTTGCAAAAGGTCTTTGCGAGAGAATTGGTATCGATGGAAGACTGACATATCAGCCGGCAGGCGGAGAAAAAGTTACAACTGAGAAAGCAATGCCAACACATACAGAGGCAATCCAGTTTGTAATCGATGCTCTGACAGATGCTGAGACAGGTGTTGTTAAGAGCCTGGAAGAAATCAATGCAGTTGGACACCGTGTTGTACACGGCGGAGAGAAATTTGCATCATCTGTTGTTATCACAGATGAAGTAAAAGCTGCAATCGAAGAGTGCAACGATCTTGCACCGCTTCACAATCCGGCTAACTTAATCGGTATCGAAGCATGCCAGAAATTAATGCCGGGCGTACCGATGGTAGCAGTATTTGATACAGCATTCCATCAGACAATGCCTGCAACAGCTTATACATATGGTCTTCCATATGAATATTATGAAAACTACAAAGTAAGACGCTACGGTTTCCACGGAACAAGCCACAGCTTCGTATCTAAGAGAGTTGCAGAAGTACTTGGAAAAGACTACAATGCAACAAAGACAATCGTTTGTCATCTTGGAAACGGATCTTCTATCTGTGCAGTAAACAATGGAAAATCTGTAGATACTTCTATGGGACTTACACCACTGGAAGGTCTTGTAATGGGAACACGTTCAGGAGATATCGATCCGGCAATCATGGAATTCATCGCTAAGAAAGAAAACCTTGATATCAATGGTCTGATGACAGTTCTGAACAAAAAATCAGGTGTAGAAGGAATCTCTGGCGTATCCAGCGACTTCCGTGACCTTGCAAGTGCAGCAGAAGAAGGAAATGAACGCGCTCAGCTTGCTCTGGATGTATTTGCATACCGTGTAGCAAAATACGTTGGAAGCTACGCAGCAGCTATGAACGGCGTTGACAATATCGTATTTACAGCAGGTATCGGTGAAAATGACTGCGAAATGAGAAAAGCAATCTGTGCTTACCTCGGATATCTTGGAATTGAGATCAATGATGAGGCAAATGGAAAACGCGGCGAAGAAATCGTAATTTCTACACCAGATTCTAAAGTAACAGTACTTGTTATTCCTACAAACGAAGAACTTGCAATCTGTCGCGAGACAGTAGCACTTGTGTAGTAAAAGATTTATTCAATAAAAAGATATAATTCAATAAATATAAAAATATTTATTGACAAAATCTTTTTGCATGATATAATAGTCTAGGTATGAATAGGAGTGTAACAGATATGTTAGTGAACCTATCAAGTGTACTGTCTGAACAGCATAAGACAATCAAGGAAGATGTTCTGCCTGATCTGAAGGAATTCAGGAAAGAAGGAGCAGATTATCCGATTCAGATAGATACTCCACTGCATCTTGAGATATCACATCTCAAGAACCGGGAGCTGCTGATCAGAGGACATGTTGAATTGATTTTAAAAGCGCCGTGTGACAGATGTTTGAAAGAAACGGAAGTTCCGCTTGCGATTGAGATTGATAAGCATGTGAATCTTGATGACAAAGATGCCGTGACGACAGACGAATTAGACGAAGCAAATTATATTGACGGATATGAGCTTGACGTAGACAAATTACTCTATAATGAGATATTGATAGGATGGCCGATGAAAATTCTATGCTGCGAAGACTGTAAAGGTGTTTGCAGTGTATGTGGTCAAAACCTAAATGAGGGAACTTGTGACTGTGAAGATACGAGTCTTGACCCTAGAATGTCAGTTATCCGCGATTTGTTCAACAATTTTAAGGAGGTGTAAATGTCATGTCAATTTGTCCAAAGAATAAATCTTCCAAAGCAAGAAGAGATAAAAGAAGAGCAAACTGGAAAATGAGCTCTATGAATCTGGTAAAATGCAGCAAATGTGGTGCGTTAATGATGCCTCACAGAGTTTGCAAATCTTGTGGAAGCTATAACAAACGCGAAGTTGTAAGCGTTGAAGATTAATGAAAAGATAAAATGAGAACTATCATAGTGGTAGTTCTCATTTTTATATGGAAAATAATAAATTTAAAGATAAATCCCGAAAGAATGTGAAGGAACACAGATACTTTCGGGATTTATTATGATATGAAGAGAAAAGTTTGTTTTTATTTTATTTCATTTGATTTCTCTTTTGGGAGAAACAGGCTCAAAAGCAGTGAGATAACGAAGACTCCGGCTACAGCATTTCCGTTGAAAATATCTCCTATGAAAGATGGAAATGCAGCAAAGAAATCTCCGGAAGTCTGAGTCAGTCCAACGCCAATGCAGAAGGAAAGGGAGACAATGATCATAGTACGGTCATTGAATTCACATTCTTTTAGCATTTTTACGCCTTCGTACATGATAGAGCCAAACATCATAACTGTACAGCCGCCAAGTACAGATTGCGGAAGAGAATTAAAAAATGCTCCAAGTGGCGGGAATAATGATGTGATGATCATGATCAGTGCACCCATTAAGATTGTAAAACGGTTTACAACACCGGTCATCGTGACCAGTCCCACATTCTGACTGAAAGAGGTTAAAGGAAGACAGCCGAAGCATCCGGAAACAGCGCTTGAGAATCCGTCAACAGCCAGAGCGCCCTGAAGTTCTTCCATTGTAATATCGCGATGCAGCCCGCCCTTACATACGGCAGTGGTTGCACCGGTTGTCTCAGCTGCAGATACAAGGTAAACGATGGCGATCGTCAGAAATGCACCGAGATCAAATACAGGTTTGTGGTCTGAGAAAAAGACAAGCTGTGGAATACCGAAAAATCCGATTTCATTAATTACTTTTGTGATTCCGGAGAAGTCAATGATTGGAGCAATTCCGGCAATCGTAAAGATTGCGGACAGGAGATATCCAAACGCCAGACCGACAAGAATATTGAGATTTTTATAAATTCCGTGTAACTTATAGCGGGAAACGAGACAGACAATTAAGGTTGCACCGCCGATGACGAGGTGATACCACATTCCGAGGTCTCGGCCCCGGAGCCGCCGCCCCAGGAATCCATACCTACCGGAAGGAGTGACAGACCGATGGCAATAACAACACAGGCAGAAACGACCGGTGTCAGATATCGTTTCCAATATCTGGCGCTGAGTCCGACGATCCCTTCAAAAATACCGCCGAGGATGACAGCGCCTACCATTCCCTCGTATCCGAGATCCGGATTCGTACAGATCATAAGCAGACTTCCGAGGAAAGTAAAGCTGACACCCATGACGATTGGAAGTCTTGAGCCAATCTTCCAGATTGGATAAAGTTGGAGACAAGTACCAATTCCTGCAGCAAACATAGCGCACTGGAGAAGGCGTGTGATGTCTGCGGAGCTTAGTGTCTGATTGGTTCCGCGAAGCAATGCGGCACTGCAGACGATAAGAACCGGTGTCAAATTAGAGACGAACATGGCAAGAACGTGCTGCAGTCCGAAGGGAATTGCTTTTCCGAGCGGAACACGTCCGTTTAGCTGGTAGACATTTTCTACACTTGCATGATTCTTTTGTTTTGTTTGTGGTTTCATAAGTAAAGCTTACCCTTTCTTTTTCTATAGTTTTCCATGTGATTTATTATAAGCTATTGGTAGAAATAGTCAACCGGAGTCAAAAAAAGAATGCCTGCACAGATGTAAAACGCTTAGATAACTGCTGTGTAAAGGCATTCTTTTGTAAAAGTATCCTTAAATGAGAAAATCAGATCAGTTCCGGCTCTTTCGCTGATCTCGGCTGCCAGTTCTGGATACAGTCAATCAGATAGGAAGAAAGCGTGACGGTAATAACAGAAAAGGCAATTCTCTGAAATGGAATATAGGACAGTGACAAGGCAAGTACAAGTAAATCGGTAAACAGATAGCTCTTGAAAGTCGCCATCCGCTGAGTTTGGAGATTGTCAGGGCGAGAGCGTCGTCACCGCCGCTGGAACCTCCCTGACGTACAATGAGACCGACACCAATTCCAACAAAAAGTCCGCCTGCAATCGCTGCGGTAAGAGGATGATCAGACAAGTCCGGAAGTATCGGAGGAAACATTTCCCATAGCTTGAAGAACAGAGAAACGCTTGCTGTTGATACGATCGAAATTTTGATGAATCTTCCGCCGAGATATTTGTAGGCGAGAAGATAGCAGGAAAGATCCAGTATCGGAGTGATGATAGAGGGAGAAATACCGAACCAGTGGTGGACTAAAAGCATTCCGCCAATGACTCCGCCTTCTGTAATTCCTGTCTGTTGATGAATGTTATAGATTCCGAAAGAGCAGATCGCAGCGCCAAGAATAATTGGAAATACTTTGCGCCAGGATAAACCGGCAGTAAGTTTTCTAAGGATCTGTCTTAGTTTGTGTTTCAAATAAATTACCTCCTTTTGTGTACGATTATATTATAAAGAATAGGGTAACCCTATAGTCAATATAGAAATGAGATAAATTTTCATAAAAACCTTACAACAAATATTGCTTTTTATACCAATGTTTAGTAGAATTAGTTTTAGTCAGTACCAGAAATTCTGGGATGACAGGAAGCAGGGAGGAATTTACATGTCAGAAATTACAAGAGTTGCCCTGGATGCTATGGGCGGAGATAACGCCCCGGCAGAGATTGTAAAGGGAGCTGTAACTGCTGTGACAAGCAGAAAAGACATTAAGGTTTATCTGGTCGGAATTACAGAAGCAATCCAGAAGGAACTTGCGGCCTATACGTATCCGAAGGATCAGATAGAGATTGTGGAAGCTCCGGAAGTGATTGAAACGGCAGAGCCGCCGGTAATGGCGATCCGGAAGAAGAAGAAGTCTTCTATTGTAATCGGAATGCAGATGGTCAAGAAGAAAGAAGCAGACGCATTTGTCTCAGCAGGGAGTTCAGGGGCCATCCTTGTAGGCGGTCAGGTACTTGTAGGAAGAGTGAAAGGAGTGGAACGTCCGCCATTGGCGCCACTGATTCCGACGAAGAATGGCGTATCACTTATTATTGACTGCGGAGCGAATGTAGACGCCAGAGCTTCCCATCTGGTACAATTTGCAAAAATGGGCTCCATTTATATGGAACATGTTGTTGGAATTAAGAATCCTAGGGTTGCAATTGTCAATATCGGAGCAGAGGAGGAGAAGGGAAATGCCCTTGTGAAAGAGACATTTCCGCTGTTGAAGGCGTGCTCGGATATCAATTTTATCGGAAGCATTGAAGCCCGGGAGATTCCTCACGGTGCAGCAGATGTTATTGTCTGTGAGGCGTTTGTCGGCAATGTGATCCTTAAGCTCTATGAGGGCATGGGAGCAGTACTGATCAAGAAGATCAAAGATGGCATGATGACTTCGCTTCGAAGTAAGATCGGGGCATTATTAGTGAAACCGGCGCTGAAGAAGACATTGAAGTCATTTGATGCAAGTGAATATGGCGGTGCACCGCTTTTGGGACTGAATGGTCTCGTCGTGAAAACACATGGCAGTTCCACAGCGAAGGAAGTGTCGAATTCTATTATTCAGTGCGTAACATTCAAAGAACAGCGTATCAATGAAAAGATACAGGAATGTATGCAGAATATATCAGAAAATTCAGAAGAGTAAATTAATAGAAAAGAAAGGATTGACCTGTTATGGAATTTGAAAAAGTAAGAGCAATTATTGCAGATGTATTAAACCTGGATGAGAATGAGATTACAGAGGAGTCAGCTTTTGTGGATGACTTAGGAGCAGATTCTCTTGATATTTTCCAGATTATTATGGGAATTGAAGAAGAATTTGATATCGAGATTGAGAATGAAGAGGCAGAGTCTATTGTAACAGTTGGCGATGCTGTTGAGAAAATTAAAAGCGCAACAAATTAAATGATGTTCGCGAAAAAGCCCGCATGGGCTTTTTCGTTTTAAAGAGAGGAAACTATGAGTCGTAATTTAAAACAATTAGAAGAGTGCATCGGATATCAGTTTCATGATTTTGAACTTTTAAGACATGCTATGATGCACAGCTCTTATACAAATGAGAAGCATTTAAAAAAATATCAATGCAATGAACGTCTGGAATTTTTGGGCGATGCAGTACTGGAGTTGATTTCCAGTGAATATCTCTTTTTAAACTATGAGACGAAATCAGAAGGAGAGATGACAAAAACAAGAGCGAGTATGGTATGTGAGCCTGCACTTGCATTTTGTGCAAGGGAAATCGAGCTTGGATCTTATCTGCTGCTTGGCAAAGGCGAAGAGGCAACGGGAGGACGCAGGAGAGATTCTGTAACATCGGATGCACTTGAGGCGTTGATCGGAGCAATTTATCTTGATGGTGGTTTTGCTAGTGCAAAAGAGTTTATTCACAGATTTGTGCTGAGTGATCTGGAAAATAAACTTCTCTTTTATGATAGCAAGACTATCCTGCAGGAGATGGTACAGGCCGAGCATGAGGAAGCTCTGTCCTATGTGCTTGTCAAAGAAGAGGGACCGGATCACGATAAAACGTTCGAGACAGCCGTCTATATTGGAGACTTTTGTTATGGATCAGGAACCGGAAGAACGAAAAAAGCATCGGAACAGGCCGCGGCGTACTGTGCGATCCGTAAGATGAGAGAGATGAAGTAGGTGCAGGATGTATTTAAAAAGTATCGAAGTGCAGGCTTTAAGTCTTTTGCCAATAAGATTGTATTTGAATTTCATAATGGAATTACAGGCATTGTCGGACCAAACGGAAGTGGTAAGAGTAACGTGGCAGATGCAGTGCGTTGGGTACTTGGAGAACAGCGGGTGAAACAGCTGCGCGGAGGAACAATGCAGGATGTCATTTTTTCCGGAACAGAGAACCGTAAGCCGTTAAGCTACGCGATGGTAGCGATTACGCTTGACAATTCCGACGGACAGTTGCCGATTGATTTCAAGGAAGTGACGGTAACTCGTAAGCTGTATCGTTCGGGAGAGAGCGAATATCTGATTAATGGAAGCACATGCCGTCTGAAAGATGTGAATGAATTGTTTTATGATACCGGTATTGGAAAAGAAGGATATTCCATTATCGGTCAGGGACAGATTGATAAAATTCTTAGCGGAAAACCAGAAGAACGCAGAGAGCTTTTTGATGAAGCAGCAGGTATTGTAAAATTTAAACGGAGAAAGAATATGTCGATCAAGAAGCTGGAAGATGAGAAACAGAATCTTGTTCGCGTCAATGATATTCTTTCAGAGCTGGAACGTCAGATTGAACCGCTGGAACGTCAGTCAGAGACGGCAAGGGCTTATTTGAAGAAGAAAGAAGAACTGAAGAAATATGACATTAATCTATTTCTTCTGGAATCGGATCGGCTGAAAGAACAGCTGGATGCGTTGGAGAAGAAATTACAGATTGCCTCAGAGGAGCTTGATGCGGTAAATCGAAGTTATGAGGAGACGAAGACAGCATATGAGGCTATGGAAGAAGAAACAGATGCTGTGGATGACAGGATTGAGAAATCTAAGACACAGTTGAATGAGACAACACTTTTGAAGCAGCAGTTAGAAGGAGAAATCAATCTTCTGAAAGAACAGATTAATAGTGTGCGTATGAGTGATGAGCACTATGATCAGAGATATCAGGCAATTCAAAGTGAAATGAAGGAGAAACAGAAGCAAAAAGAAGAATTTGCAGAAGAAAAACAAAAACTAAAGAGAGAACTTTCAGAGAAACAGATATTAGAAGAAGAGGCTAAGAGAGCTCTTATCCAGATTCAGTCTCAGATTGCAGATATTTCTTCGAAAGTAGAAAATGCTCAGAGCGACATTTTTGGGATATTAAATAACCGTTCCTCTACAAAAGCTAAAATTCAGCATTATGACACGATGCTTGGACAAATTCAGATGCGGCGTGCAGAGATTCATAAACGGCTGATCGAGATGAAGAGTGCAGACAGTGAACACGATGAGAGATGTCATGTGTATGAGGAGGAGCTGAAAGAGATTGCAGAAGCAATCCGAAAGCTTCTGGAGGAGCAAAAGAAAGTAGAGCAGCAGATCCAGACACTTCAGGAGGAGATTGGAAAGAAAAATGAGATGCTTCGTGTCGGACAGACAGCCTATCACAGAGAACATTCACGGTTAGATTCTTTAAAAAACATGACAGAGCGCTATGACGGTTACGGGAACAGTATCCGCCGTGTTATGGAACAGCGTGTGAAGGAGAAAGGTCTTCTTGGTGTTGTGGCAGATATCATTAAGGTACAGAAGAATTATGAAAGCGCAATTGAGACAGCGCTCGGCGGAAGTATTCAGAATATTGTAACAGATAACGAGGATACAGCTAAGCGTATGATCGGATTCTAAAACAGAATAAGTATGGACGAGCTACGTTTCTTCCGCTGACAGCCATCGGACAAAGTCAAGGGTTTCGGACACCGGAAGCGCTGAAAGAACCGGGTGTGATTGGTCTTGCGAATGAACTTGTAACAGTGGAAGAACGCTTTCGGAAGCTGTCGGATCATTTACTTGGAAGAACAGTTGTGGTAGATCACATTGATCATGGAATTGCTTTGTCAAGAAAATACAGACAGACACTCCGAATTGTAACGATAGAAGGCGATTTGATTACGCCTGGCGGAGCAATGACGGGAGGTGCATTTAAGAATTCCAGTAATCTCTTGAGCCGGAGGCGGGAGATTGAAGAGCTTGAGAAAACGGTTCGCAGGTTAAAAGACGAGATGGTTGAAACAGAGACTGCACTAAATGCCAGCAAACAAAAGCGTACCGACAGTTATGGGATACTGGAACAGATCAAAGATCAGCTGCAGGAATTCTATGTGAAACAAAATACAGCGAAAATGAATCTGGAACAGGCGAAAAGCCAACGGGTGACTGCAAAAGAAGAAATTGATCAGATTTATCGGGAAGGAACGGATCTGGAACAACAGATGAAAGAAATCCGGGAAAATCAGGATTCAATTCAGGTGGAACTTGAGATTTCAGAATCTCTTGAGCGGGATATATCTTCACAGATAGAAATATGGCAGCAGGAAACAGAACAGGCTCGTAAGGAAGAGAACGACGCAATGCATAAGAGTGAAACGATTCATTTGGCCTGCGCCAGCTTGGAGCAGAAGCTGGAATTTCTTGTAGAGAATACAGAACGTCTGTCAGAAGAGATTGGAAAATCGTCAGAAGCGTTAGAGGAATTAAAGCGAAATAAGAACGACATGTCCGGTGAGATTGCGGCAAAAGAGCAAAAAATTCTGGAAATTGAGGAAACGATCAGTAATTCGAAAGAGCTGTTTGAAGAAATCAGGGCGGCAATTGCAGAAGATACGAAAACAAAAGAAATGCTTTTGCAGAAACATAAGGCATTTCTTCAGCAAAGGGAGTCTTTGCAGAAACGAATGGGGGATCTTGATAAGGAGATTTTCCGTTTGACAAATCAGAAAGAAACATGCGAAGAAGCTTCTGAAAAACAGACAAATTATATGTGGGAAGAATATGAACTGACGTATTATAGCGCGAAAGAACAGCGGGATGAGACGCTGGTAGATCTGGCAGATATTAAAAAGCAGATCCAGAATTTGAAAACAGAGATCCGGGGACTTGGCTCTGTCAATGTCAATGCGATCGAAGACTATAAGAATGTATCTGAGCGTTATGAATTTCTGAAAACGCAGCAGCAGGATCTTGTAGAAGCAGAGAAAACGCTTCTGGCAATTATTGATGAACTTGATGCAGCGATGAGAGCACAGTTTCAAGAGCGTTTTGCAGAGATTCAGAAAGAATTTGATCAGGTATTTAAACAGTTGTTTGGCGGTGGAAAAGGAACACTGGAATTAATGGAAGAGGAAGATATTCTGGAAGCAGGTATCCGGATCATTGCTCAGCCACCGGGAAAGAAGCTGCAGAATATGATGCAGCTGTCCGGTGGAGAGAAAGCTCTTACTGCGATTTCTCTGCTGTTTGCAATTCAGAATCTGAAACCGTCACCGTTTTGCCTTCTGGATGAGATTGAAGCGGCATTAGATGATAATAATGTAGTTCGTTTTGCACAGTATCTGCATAAACTGACGAAGAACACGCAGTTTATTGTCATTACACATCGGCGTGGTACTATGACTGCAGCCGATCGTCTGTATGGAATTACAATGCAGGAGAAAGGGGTATCCACATTAGTCTCCGTAGACTTATTGGAAAATGAGCTGGAGACATAAATGCAGTCAGAACAGAAAGAAATAAATAAAAAAGAAAAGCAGGTGATATATATGGCAGGTGGTTTATTTAAACGTCTTGTAGAAGGACTGACAAAAACAAGAAATAATATTGTGTCCGGTATTGATAACATTTTTAAAGGATTTTCCCATATTGATGAGGAGTTTTATGAGGAACTGGAAGAAGTTCTGATTATGGGTGATCTTGGTGTGCGGGCAACGATGGAGATTCTTGATAATCTGCGGGAAAAAGTAAAAGAGCAGCATATCAAAGAGCCGCAGGCATGCAAAGAGCTTTTGATTGAGAGTATTAAAGAGCAGATGGATGTGGGGGAAGCAGCCTACGAATTTGAGAATCGTACTTCTGCGGTACTGGTCATCGGAGTCAATGGTGTTGGAAAGACAACAACAATCGGGAAAATTGCAGGGAAGATGCGGGAACAGCATAAAAAGGTTGTTCTGGCGGCGGCAGATACATTCCGTGCAGCGGCAGGGGAACAGCTGAAAGAATGGGCAAATCGCGCAGATGCAGATCTGATCGGAGGCCAGGAAGGTTCTGATCCGGCAGCAGTTGTCTATGATGCAGTTGCGGCAGCGAAGGCACGTCATGCGGATGTACTTCTTGTAGATACGGCAGGAAGACTTCATAATAAAAAGAACTTAATGGAAGAACTTCGTAAAATCAACCGCGTTTTGGAGCGGGAATATCCGGAAGCATTTCGTGAGACACTTGTTGTACTTGATGCAACTACAGGGCAAAATGCTCTTGCGCAGGCAAAACAATTCAGTGAAGTGACAGATATTACAGGAATTATTTTGACAAAGATGGATGGAACGGCAAAGGGCGGTATTGCAATTGCAATCAGTCAGAACTTGGAATTCCGGTAAAATATATTGGCGTTGGAGAGTCGATTCACGATCTGCAGAAATTCCATGCGGATGATTTTGTGAATGCCTTATTTGATGTCAAGAAAGAAGAGGAAGAAGAATAGTTTTTCACAGAAGAAAGAAGGAATGATAATGTTTACTTTAGAGAAATTTGAAGAGGCAAGTGAGCTTGTAAAGAAAGTAACGAATCCTACAAAACTGGTATACAGCGAATATCTGAGTAAAGATACCGGTGCGAAAGTGTATCTGAAACCAGAAAATATGCAGCATACCGGTGCTTATAAATTGCGGGGGGCATATTATAAAATAAGCACACTGACACCGCAGGAGCGCGAGAAAGGCTGATCACAGCATCAGCCGGAAATCATGCCCAGGGCGTAGCGTATGCTGCAAAAGCGTTTGGCTGTAAAGCAACCATTGTAATGCCGACAGTCACACCGCTCATTAAAGTGAACCGTACGAAAGAATTAGGCGCAGAGGTAGTTCTTTACGGAGATGTTTATGACGATGCCTGCGAAAAGGCCTATGAACTTGCAGAAGAACATGGATACACATTCGTTCATCCATTTGATGATATTGATGTGGCAACCGGGCAGGGAACCATCACAATGGAGATTATTCAGGAGCTTCCAACAGTTGATTATATTATTGTTCCGATTGGAGGAGGCGGTCTGATCAGCGGTGTTTCTACTCTTGCCAAGATGCTGAATCCAAAGATTAAAGTAGTCGGGGTAGAACCAGCAGAGGCAGCAAGTATGACGGAGGCTTTAAAGTCAGGAGAAGTTGTTACGCTTGGAAGCGCCAATACGATTGCAGATGGTACAGCAGTGAAGCGCGTAGGAGAGAAGGTGTTTCCGTATGTACAGGAAAATGTAGATAAGGTAATTACAGTAGAAGATGATGAATTGATCGGCGCTTTCCTTGATATGGTAGAGAATCACAAAATGATCGTAGAGAATTCCGGACTTCTTTCTGTGGCAGCTCTTCGTCAGCTCGATTTGAAAGGAAAAAAAGTAGTCTGCATTTTGAGTGGTGGAAATATGGACGTTATTACGATGTCTTCGATTGTTCAGCACGGTCTGATTCAGAGAGATCGTATCTTTTCTATCTCGGTGCTCTTGCCGGATAAACCGGGAGAACTGGTACATGTTGCGAAGACAATCGCAGATGCGCAGGGCAATGTCATTCGCCTGGAACATAATCAGTTTGTGAATACGAACCGTAATGCGGCAGTAGAACTTCGAATTACGATGGAGGCATTTGGAACAGAACATAAAGAGCAAATTTTAGAAGCGCTTGTGCGGGAAGGATATCAGCCGCGTCAGGTTGGTGCAAAGTTATATTAAATCGTCTGATAAATCTATAAAATTTTTGAAAACAGGTGAGATTTCACCTGTTTTTTATTGACAAAAGAAATATAATTGTATACAATTATACAAAATCAGGAATTGGAGTGATAGAAGTGAAGGAATATCAGGATCATTCTCTGCGAGGACGGGTGTTCAATGTTTTGCGGGAAGATATTCTGTCGGGAAAATATAAAGAGAACGAAGAATTAAGGGAAATTACGATAGGAGAAGAGATGGGAGTCAGCCGTACACCGGTAAGGGAAGCGCTCCGTCAGTTAGAACTGGAAGGGCTTGTGAAGATCATTCCAAATAAAGGCGCCTATGTAACTGGAATTAATGAGAAGGACATTGCGGATATCTATGCAATACGCTCCAGGCTGGAAGGTCTCTGCGCGAGATGGGCAACAGAGCATATTACACAGAAACAATTAGAGAAGATGGAAGAAGTGCTGCTGCTATCGGAATTTTACGGCAGAAAGAAAGAAGACGGAGGGCACGTAGTAGAACTGGACAGTGAATTTCATGAAGTATTATACGAAGCTTCCAACAGTCGGATTCTTCAGCATGTGATGACAGATTTTCACAATTATGTGCGCAAAGCGAGAGAGACATCCGTAGAGAAGAAAGATCGGGCGGAGAAATCCATTGCAGAGCATCGCGGGATCTATGAGGCGATCAAAGCAAAGGATGCCAGGCTGGCAGAACAATTGGCAGATGAACATATCCGTCATGTAGTAGATAATTTAACGTAATGGAAAACAATATGAGAAATCAGTAAAATGAAACAGGAGGAAAAGGGCTATGGATAAAATTCAGATGACAACACCGCTTGTAGAGATGGATGGAGACGAAATGACAAGAGTTTTGTGGGCAATGATTAAAAAGCATTTGATCTGTCCGTTCGTAGAGCTAAAAACAGCATATTATGATCTGGGACTGGAGTCCAGAGACGCATCAGAAGATCAGGTAACAGCGTATGCAGCGTATGCGGTAAAGAAGTATCATGTAGCAGTGAAATGTGCGACGATTACTCCAAATGCAGCCAGAGTAAAAGAGTATGATCTGAAAGAAATGTGGAAGAGTCCGAATGGAACGATCCGTGCAATTTTGGACGGGACCGTATTTCGGGCGCCGATCCTTGCAGCAGGGATTGAACCATGTGTGAAAAACTGGAAAAAACCGATTACAGTAGCTCGCCATGCCTATGGGGATGTGTATAAGAGTGTAGAGATGAAAGTACCTGGGGCTGGAAAAGCAGAACTTGTGTATACGGCAGAGGACGGAACGGTACAAAGAGAACTGATCCATGAATTTTCCGGAGAAGGTATCATTCAGGGAATGCATAATACGAAAGCGTCTATCGAAAGCTTTGCCAGAAGCTGTTTTCACTATGCACTTGATGTAAGAGAGGATTTGTGGTTTGCATCAAAGGATACCATTTCAAAGAAATATGATCATACGTTTAAAGATATTTTTCAGGAAATTTATGAAAAAGAGTATGAGGAAAAGTTTCAGGAAGCAGGAATCAATTATTTTTATACGCTGATTGATGATGCAGTTGCCCGCGTTATGAAATCAGAAGGCGGCTATGTGTGGGCGTGTAAAAACTACGATGGGGATGTGATGAGTGATATGATCTCCTCGGCTTTTGGTTCTCTTGCCATGATGACATCTGTTCTTGTAACGCCGGACGGTAACTATGAATATGAGGCTGCACATGGAACGGTACAGAGACATTATTACAAATATCTGGCGGGGGAAGAAACATCTACGAATCCGGTTGCGACAATTTTTGCCTGGAGCGGAGCTCTTAGAAAGAGAGGAGAGCTGGATCAGAACGATCGCCTGATGAAATTCGCTGACAGCCTTGAAAAAGCGGTCATTGATACGATCGAAAGCGGTAAAATGACGAAGGATCTGGCGGCGATTACTGCATTGGAGAATGTAATAACCTTAAACAGTGAAGAATTTATCCAGGCGATTGCAGAGAATCTTAGGAAGCTTCTGTAAGAATTAGAAAAAATATCAAAAAAATACGATAGAAATAAAGCTGCCGCCGGAGAATTGTTTTCTTTTTAAAAGAATCCATTTCCGGCGGCAATTAATTAAGACAGTTCTTCTGCCAATGTTTCCCAGGTTTCATACAGTTCTAAGAGTTCTTCTTCGATTGCAGATTTTTCTTCTGCAAGTTCCCGGCATTTGACAGAATTTGTATAAATATCTTCCTGAGTCATTAATTCATCGATTTCCGCATTTCTTGTTTCCAGTGCATCGATACGTTTTTCTGTTTTTTGAAATTCATTTTTTCGCTTACGTTCTCTGGCCTGTGCTTCTTTTTGGGCTTGCCAGTCAAGTTTTGTATCGGAAAGCGTTTCCTGAACGTGAGAAGAATTTTCGTTAGACGGGGCATAGATTCTTGTCAGTTCTTCTTTCTTCTCTACATAGTAATCATAGTTTCCGATATAATTTACGAAAGTATGATTCGTCAGTTCCAGGATTCTCTGTGCGGTCTGGTTGATAAAATACCGGTCATGAGAAACGTACAGGATTGTTCCGGTATAGTCATTCAAAGCTTTTTCCAGAATCTCTTTGGAGGCAATATCCAGATGGTTGGTAGGCTCATCCAGAATTAGAAAATTTGCTTCAGAGAGCATGAGCTTTGCCAGAGATACCCGTCCGCGCTCGCCTCCGCTTAAATCTCCGATCAATTTATAGACATCTTCACCGGTAAATAAGAATGCAGCCAAAACATTGCGGATTTCGGTATTGGTAAGTGTCGGATAATCATCAGAGATTTCATCAAAAATAGTTTTTTCCGGGTGGAGTACATGGTGTTCCTGATCATAATATCCAATATGTACATTGGTTCCAAGCTGAAACCGTCCTTCATCGGCATCAAGAAGACCATTCAGAATTTTAAGAAGCGTTGTTTTTCCGGTTCCATTATCTCCGATGACTGCAACATGTTCTCCGCGCTTCAGAGAAAAGCTTACATGCTGGAATAATTTTTGTGTCTGAAAGGACATGCTGAGATCTTCTACGGATAGCACATCATTTCCGCTGACACAGGACGGTTCAAGGTGAAAATGAAGTTCGTTTGTGTCTTCAAGCGGTTTTTCTACCGGTACCATTTTTGAAAGCATTTTTTCACGACTTTCTGCGCGGCGGATGGATTTCTCCCGGTTAAACGAGCGCAGCTTTTCGATAACGGCTTCCTGATGTTTGATTTCCTGCTGTTGTTTAAAATATTCTTTCAGTTTTGCTTCCCGTACCTGTTTCTTCTTTTCGGCAAATTCAGTATAATTTCCGGGAAAACTCATGATTTCTCCATGTTCAATTTCAATTACTTTTGTGACAACACGATTTAAAAAGTAGCGGTCATGAGAAACAATGAGAACAGCACCCGGATAATTCATAAGATAAGTTTCAAGCCAGGCGATGGAATTTAAGTCCAGGTGGTTTGTCGGTTCGTCAAGAAGAAGGATGTCTGGTTTCGTCAGAAGCAGCTTGCCGAGGGCTACTCTGGTTTTTTGTCCTCCGGAGAGAGTGTTGACCGGTTTTTGGAATTCTTCTTCAGAAAATCCGAGTCCTTTTAATACACCTGTGAGTTCACTTTCATAGGCGTATCCATTTTCGCGTTCAAATTGGGCGGTAAGTCGATGATAGGTATGAAGCCGTTCTTCCAGATCGTCTCCGGTAAGGGAAGACAGTTCGCCTTCAATTTTGCGGATTTCCTTTTCCATTTGGATTAGGTAACTTCTTGCAGTTTTTAATTCTTCATAAATGGAATGTTCTGTATCTGGGATCTGGTGCTGAGCAAGATATCCGAGCGTTTTTCCTTTGGTAAGGACGACTTCACCGGAGTCTGGCGTAAGTTCACCTACGATCATTTTCAGGATAGTTGATTTTCCGGCGCCATTGACACCGATTAAAGCCGCTTTTTCACGGTCTTCTATATGAAAAGAGCCGGATTTAACAATGACCTGCTCTAAAAATGCTTTGCTGATATTATGACATGCGAGTACCATGTGTATCCTCCTGTTTGTTTATCTTTCATTTGGCTGGATCGTATCGCCAAGTTTCTATACTGTTTTGACATAAAAATCTCCATGTTCAATTATAGCGCAAATATTGCAAATTACAACAAATAATTGACATCAATATGACAATTCGCTATAATATTTTAGTAAATATGCGGATTACGGAAAGACGAGGTTGACGAAATGAATGAAAGAAAGATATCACAGGCTGTTATAAGAAGATTGCCTAGATATTATCGGTATTTAGGTGAATTATTGGATAATGGAGTTGAACGAATTTCGTCTAATGAACTGAGCAAGCGCATGAAAGTGACAGCATCTCAGATACGACAGGATTTGAACAATTTCGGAGGATTTGGACAGCAGGGATACGGGTATAATGTGAAGAGTCTTTATGAAGAGATTGGTAAGATTCTTGGACTGGATGTGACGCATAACATGGTAATTATTGGCGCCGGTAATCTGGGACAGGCTCTGGCTAATTATACTTCATTTGAGAAGAAAGGCTTTCTTCTGAAGGGGATTTTTGACGTGAATCCACGACTTGCGGGAGTTTCCATTCGCGGTGTGGAGATCCGGATGATGGATGAACTGCAAGAGTTTGTAAAAGAAAACAGAATTGAGATCGGAGTGCTTACAATTCCGAAAGCGAAAGCATCCGAAGTAGCGAAGGTGCTTGTAGATAATGGGGTAAAGGCAATCTGGAACTTCGCACATACAGATTTGAATGTGCCTTCAGACGTGATTGTAGAGAATGTACATTTATCTGAAAGTTTGATGCGGCTGTCGTATAACGTTAGTCAGCATCAGCATAAAGAGACTAAATAAAATTGCTTGGCGGCGTGTAATAGAAAGGTTCTGTTACACGTCGTTTGTTTAAAAATTAACAGAGATAACAAGGACAGGTTTGGGGAATACTAATAGAAATAAATGCAGACAGTGTTGCTCTGCAGACAGGGGTGTGGATATGAGATATTTGCCGGATGGAATATGGATGAAACATGCAGATGAGGAGACAATCGTTCAGAAACAAGTGCCGTCGATGGTGCTGATGGAACGTGCGGCACTAAAGACAGTAGAGGTACTGGAAGAAACAGAAATCGATTTATCAAAACCGCTGATTGTCTGCGGAGCGGGAAATAATGGCGGAGATGGGTATGCTGTCGCAAGACTTTTGCATTTGAAGGGTTCAGACGTGACAGTTGTACTGGCTGGAAGAGAAGCATCTATGAGTGAAGAGACGAAGCTTCAGCGGAAGATCCTTGAAAATTATGGAATAAAAGATTGTGACGGGATTCCGGCGAAAGCATATAGTGTTATTATAGATGCGGTGTTTGGCATTGGTTTGTCAAGAACCGTGGAAGGGCATTATAAAGCAGTGATTGAGGAGATGAACCGGCTTTCCGGAGCAAAAGTGGCCATCGATATTCCGTCAGGGGTATCTTCCTTTGATGGAAGTATTCTTGGCACAGCGTTTCGGGCAGATATAACAGTAACGTTTGCCTGTGAGAAATATGGAATGGCGTGTGATCCGGGAAGAGCATGGTGCGGCACTGTTTTTGTAAAAGATATTGGAATTCAGACAGATTTGTTTGACGAACAGACAGAAGTTGCCTATACTTATGAGATGAACGATCTTAGAGAGATTTTCCCGGCACGCAGTCAGTATAGTCATAAAGGAACTTATGGGAAAGTGCTTGTAATTGCGGGAAGCCGTGGAATGTGCGGCGCTGCTTATTTAAGCGCAAAGGCAGCATACTGTACCGGAGCCGGACTTGTAAAAATCTATACCGATGAATCAAACAGGATGATTCTTCAGCAGCTTTTGCCGGAAGCATTGATTAGTACTTATGAATTTTTTGAAAAAGAGCAGTTGTTGGAAGAACTTGCCTGGGCAGATGCAGCGGTGCTCGGGTGCGGACTTGGAAAAAGTCAGACAGCCAGACAGATTGTGCGCACGGTGCTGAAAGAGGCAAAGATTCCTTGTGTGGTTGACGCAGACGGGCTGAATCTGATTTCGGAAGAAATGGGATTACTGGGTGAATGTCAGGCACCGGTAATTCTGACACCTCATATGAAAGAAATGTCCCGTCTGACAGGAAAAGCGGTTGAAGAAATCAGAAAAGAGCGCATCGCAGCTATCAAAGAACTGACAGCAGCATACCCGGTTATCTGTGTATTAAAAGATGCCCGTACAATGATACACAGAGCGGAGGAACGCATTTATCTAAATACAAGCGGGAATGCGGCGATGGCGAAGGGTGGTTCCGGAGATGTACTTGCCGGAATCGTTGGCGGATTGCTTGCTCAGGGCCAAAAACCTTATGAGGCAGCTTGTGCAGGTGTTTTTCTTCATGGACTTGCCGGAGATAAGGCAAGAGATAAGAAAGGTGAGTACAGTGTGCTTGCGAGTGATGTGATCGATGCCATAGGAGAGATACTGAAAAAATAAAAGGAGCAGCAAATAGAAAGATGAAGAAATACAGCAGAGTGATGGCCAGGATAGATCTGGACGCAATTACATATAATATGGAACAAATGCATCGAAATATTGATGCAAAGACAAAGATGATTGGTGTGGTCAAGACAGATGGTTATGGACACGGCGCGATTCCTGTAGCCAGAATGTTGGAAGCATATGAATATGTGTGGGGATTTGCCACAGCAACACTTGATGAAGCAGTGCTGTTGAGAAAGAGCGGGATCAGGAAACCAATCCTGGTGCTGGGATGTATTTTCCCGGATCAATTTGAAGAGATGCTGGAGCATGAGATTCGAATGACGGTGTATCAGGAGGAGCAGATGCAGGAATTGTCAGATTTGGCAGTACAGTTAGATCGACAGGCATATTTTCATGTGAAACTGGAGACAGGGATGTCAAGACTCGGATTTGCTCCGACGGATGACAGTGTAGAGGCGATCAGACGAATTATTGATTTGCCGCATATGAAAGCAGAAGGAATCTTTACACATTTTGCCAAAGCAGATGAGGAGGATAAGACTTATACGAGACAGCAGCTGACGATTTTCCACGAGATGACGTCAAAACTGAAAGAGCGGGGAGTGACATTTCCCTATGAACATTGCTCAAACAGCGCCGGAATTATCGATGTCCGAGAGGCGAATTGTGATCTCGTAAGAGCCGGGATTGCAATCTATGGGCTGTATCCATCTCAGGAAGTATCAAAGAAAGCGGTAGAACTAAAGCCGGCACTGTCGCTGATCAGCCATGTGGAATATGTGAAGACAATTTCTGCCGGAACATCTGTCAGCTATGGGGGAACCTTCGTGGCGGAGAAAGAAATGCAGATTGCTACCATTCCGGTTGGATATGGAGATGGATATCCGAGAAGCCTTTCTAATAAGGCTTATGTGCTGATCCACGGGAAAAAGGCACCGATTATCGGAAGAGTCTGTATGGATCAGTTCATGGTCGATGTAACAGGAATTGACAACGTGAAGTTCGGCGATCAGGCAGTACTCATAGGAACAGACGGAGAAGAAACGATTACGGTAGATCAGCTAAGTGAACTGGCAGACCGGTTTAATTATGAATTTGTCTGCGATCTTGGCAAGCGAATTCCACGAGTATATTGCCGGGACGGTAAGATCATAGAACAGATTGATTATTTTGCATAAATGATTTTGCGTGCATTTGGAATACATCCGAAAAATCTGGAAAGACTATCCATTATCATCAACATTATCGGAGTGTGAAAGAATGCAGGTAAAAAGAGGAGATATTTATTATGCAGATTTAAGTCCGGTCGTCGGCTCCGAACAGGGAGGGATACGGCCGGTGTTGATTATTCAAAATGATATAGGCAACCGACACAGCCCAACGGTTATATGTGCTGCAATTACATCGCGCATGAATAAGTCGAAACTTCCAACACACATTGAAGTGGATGCCAGAAGATATCATATTGTGAAGAATTCAGTAATTTTGCTGGAACAGATCCGGACTATTGATAAGCAAAGACTGAAAGAACTTGTCTGTCATGTGGACCGGGAACTAATGAGACGAGTGGATGAAGCGCTCCGCATCAGTTTGGAGCTTCATACATAAAATGAGAAGGAGAACATTATGGAAGAAGAACGTCTTTTAAGAAAAATGCGTTCAGTATTTTCGGAAGAAATTGACCAGGATGAACGAGAAGAACTGCTTTTAAAATGGATCAGTGAAGGACAAACAGAAGGTATTTTTGTCCCGGAAGAAGCATCTATGATGCGAAATGTTATTTTATTTAAACATATGGATGCCAAAGATGTGATGACTCACCGCAAGCATATTTGTGCGCTGGATGCGTCATGTACCCTTGAAGAATGTATGCAGGAGATTATAGGAAGAAGATATTCCAGATTTCCGGTATATCAGGAAACGATTGATCAGATCATCGGTTCTGTACATATTCGGGATCTTTTAAAAGCATATATGTCAGAACAAAACCGGTCAGTAGAGCTTCATGCACTGAAAGACTGTCTAAAACCGGTGGCATGTATTCCGGAAACAAGAAATATCGAGCGGCTGCTAAAACAAATGAAAGCAAGAAAAAACCACATGGCAGTTGTCATTGATGAGTATGGGCAGACATCAGGGATTGTGACGATGGAAGATATTATTGAAGAGATTGTCGGAAATATCCAGGATGAATATGACGAAGATGTAGAGGAAGTTGTGAAGCTGTCAGAGGGAAGCTATCTTGTACAGGGAGGCGCTGACCTGGAAGATTTAGAAAATCTTCTTGGAATTGCGTTTGAAAAGAGCGATTATGGAACAGTAAATGGTTTTCTGATTGATATGTTAGACCGGATACCGGCAGAAGATGAATCATCTTCGGTTGATTATGAAGGGTATCGGTTTCATATACTGTCAGTAGATAATAATATGATTCAGACAGTAAAAATCGTGAAAATCTAAAGTAAAGACTGTGCAAATACACGAAAATATGTAAAATTACATGTGAAAATGTAGTGATTGTAAAAAGTGAAAAAAAAGTGCTAAAATAAAAAAGTATGTAGAACATTCAGAAAAACAGTTTAAAGGAGAAATACAAATGTCAGGACATTCAAAGTTTGCTAATATCAAACATAAAAAAGAGAAAAACGATGCTGCAAAAGGAAAGATTTTTACAAAGATTGGACGTGAGATCGCTGTTGCAGTAAAAGAAGGCGGCGGAGCAGATCCGAATAATAATAGTCGTCTGCGTGATGTGATTGCGAAAGCAAAAGCGAATAATATGCCGAATGATAATATTGAAAGAAGTATTAAGAAAGCAGCAGGAGATGCTAACGCAGCCAATTATGAGCGTGTAACATATGAAGGCTATGGACCGAGCGGTACTGCGATCATTGTAGAAGCATTGACGGATAATAAGAATCGTACAGCTTCCAATGTAAGAAATGCTTTTACAAAGGGAAGCGGAAATGTCGGAACACCTGGATGTGTGTCTTTCATGTTTGACAAAAAGGGACAGATTGTCGTTGCAAAAGAAGATTTTGAGATGGATGCCGACGAATTGATGATGTTGGCGCTGGATGCCGGAGCAGATGATTTTGCTGAGGAAGAAGACAGCTTCGAAATCCTTACAGATCCGGAAGCATTCAGTGATGTACGTCTTAAATTAGAGGAAGCAGGTATTCCGATGGCAGCGGCAGAAGTGACGATGATTCCGCAGACCTATGTAGAGTTAACAGACGAGACCGATCTGAAGAATATTCAGAAGACATTAGATCTTCTGGAAGAAGATGACGATGTTCAGGAAGTATATCATAACTGGGATGAATAAATAGGGATTTACTTAATTAAAGGGATGGAGATGGTAATAGATTATGAGTGATTCACAGTCAACATTGATGACGGAGGGATCGATTTCCAGAAAAATCATTCATTTTGCAATTCCACTGTTTTGGGGAATCTGTTTCAGCAATTATATAATACGGCAGATTCCCTGATTGTTGGGAATTTTCTTGGAAGTGAAGCGTTAGCAGCAGTTAGTTCATCAGGAAGTCTGATTTTCCTGATGGTAGGTTTTTTCAATGGAATTTCATTAGGCGCCGGAGTTGTCATCGCCAGATTTTTTGGCGCCAGAAATAATGAAAAAGTAGAAAAAGCAGTACATACAGCGGTAGCATTTGGAATTGTTGCAGGAATACTTCTGACGGCGATCGGAACAATACTGGCGCCGCAGATTCTTGTGTTGATGGGAACACCGGAAGATGTGCTTGTGAACTCCGTCGTTTATTTCCGGGTATATTTTTGTGGTTCGCTGGCATTTGTTCTTTACAATACATTTGTCGGTATCATGCAGTCCATTGGAGACAGCAAGCACCCGTTGATGTATCTGATTATTTCATCGGTAGTCAATATTGTGCTTGACTTACTGTTTGTTGGAGTGTTGGGATATGGCGTCGGTGCAGCAGCCCTTGCAACAATCATTTCCCAGTTTGTCAGTGCGGTGCTTTGCCTGATACGGCTTTGCAGAGTAAAGGAATCTTATCGTATTGTACCATCGAAGATTCGGTTTGATAAAGAATGTCTGCGACTGATTGTTTCAAACGGGATTCCATCCGGAATACAAAATTCAATTATTTCATTTGCAAATGTGATTGTGCAGGCAAATATTAATTCTTTTGGAAAACTTGCGATGGCAGGATGCGGGGCCTATATGAAAGTGGAAGGATTCGGATTCCTTCCGGTAACATGCTTTGCTATGTCGATGTCAACATTTGTAAGTCAGAATCTTGGTGCAAGAGAGTATGAGCGTGTGAAAAAGGGAGCGCGTTTCGGAATTCTTTGTTCAGCATCACTTGCAGAAGTGATCGGAATCATCGTGTATGTGGCATCGCCATATTTTATTGCAGCATTTAACAGCGATCCGGCTGTAGTTGCATTTGGAGTACAGCAGGCAAGAGTTGTGTCACTCTTTTATTGTCTGTTGGCATTTTCCCACTGCGTAGGCGGAATCATGCGGGGAGCGGGACGGGCTACCGTGCCAATGTTTGTTATGATGCTTTGCTGGTGCATCATCCGTGTGACATATATTACGATTTTTACAAAATTAATTCCGAATATTGCAGTGATATTCTGGGCATATCCGATTACCTGGATATTGAGTTCGATCATTTTCTTGATCTATTTCTTGAAAGTAGACTGGATACATGGATTTGACCGTACAATTTAAAAATGAATAAAGTATAAGCGTATAACGCAGGGAAACCTCCACATACTAAGAAAAAGCGATGTGGAGGTTTTAGTATGTCCAAATATAAAACAGAACAGTCAAAAGATGTATTGGAACAACAAAAAGAGCAGGATGAGCAGATTAAAGAAGTAGGGAGTATTCCGTTAGAGAACGGCAGTGGAAAGCCTAATATTCAGCTCCTTACAATCATTGGAGAAATCGAAGGACATGAGGCGGTGTCGGGAAGCACGAAGGCTACAAAATATGAACATCTGCTGCCCAAATTAGCTGAGATTGAAAATGATGCACAGATTGACGGTGTGCTGATCCTGCTTAATACAATGGGAGGGGATGTGGAAGCGGGACTTGCCATCGCAGAGATGATCGCATCTTTGAGTAAGCCGACAGTCTCTCTTGTTCTTGGAGGGTGCCATTCCATCGGAGGTCCGCTGGCAGTGGCGGCAGATTATTCTTTTATTGTGCCAAGCGGAACGATGATTATTCATCCGGTGCGGTCAAACGGGATGACGATTGGTGTGATTCAGAGTTATCGGAATATGGAGAAAACTCAGGATCGGATTACACGTTTTATCTCGGAACATTCGGGGATTTCAGTCGAACGTCTGGAGAAGCTGATGCTGGATTCTACGCAGCTTGTGAAAGACGTGGGAACCATGCTGGATGGGGAAGAAGCGGTTCGTGAAAGAATTATCAATCAAGTTGGCGGAATTTATGAAGCAATGCAAAAGCTTTATGAGCTGATTGACGAAAAAAAGAAACCTCGAAAATAACTAATGACAGAGATTTGTATTGATGCTATAATTTAGTATGTATGCTTATACAACATAAGGGGGTAAGCTTATGGCTTCAAATACAACAAAATCAAAGAAGACGGCTTCTTCCGGGGGAGGAACAAAAAAGAAATCGGCTTCTCGTACAAAAAAAACAACACAGTCTAAGAAGAAACTGCCGCAGCAGGGATTTTTGCGGGATGAGATTGTGATTTTAATAGCAATCGCCATCAGTATTTTAATGATGCTGAGTAATTTTGGCGTGGGTGGATTTATAGGAGATATGGTGTCCGGCGTTTTGTTTGGCCTTTTTGGCGTTACTGCCTATATTGTTCCTATCATATTTTTTATTGGAATTGCATTTGCCGTTTCCAATAAGGGAAATGGAACCGCCTATGTGAAGATTGGGGCAGGGATCGTTTTGACATGTCTTGTCTGTACATTTATCCAGTTAATGATGTCAGGATTTGATAAAACTGTTGGATATATGGAATACTATACAATTGCAAGCCGGTATAAGACAGACGGCGGGCTGCTTGGCGGTGTTTTTGCGAAATTGTTCTGTCCGGCGATCGGAGTAGCGGGGACGTTTGTATTCGTAATCATTCTTTCTATTATTTGTATCGTCATAATTACGGAAAGATCCTTTTTGAAAGGAGTCAAAGAAGGGGGACGCAGAGCTTATTCGAATGCTAAGGCGGATGCAAAACGCCGTCGGGAAACAGCGGTAATCCGAAGAGAAGAGCGTGCGATCCAGCAGGAAGAAAAGCTGGAACAGCGGAGAAAAAATCTGGAAGCAAAAGAAGCCAGACGGGAAGAGCGCGCCCGTCAGGCAGAAATAAAGAAAAGTCAGGAATTACATGAAAGCGGAAAGAATCGAAAAGTTGTATCAGGCGTTTCTTTCGCAACCACATTGAATGAAGAAGATTTTGTAAAAAAGACGCCGGAGATGAAAGAAATTACGCCTTCTCCGGAGTCAGAAGTTCCCGACTTTGTAATTAACCGGGCAATACCAACGGAATTTAACATTCCGGAAGCGAACGAAATGTCAAATGAAGAACTTCCGAATAGCGAGATAGCTGAGATGTCGCAAATGGAGGTGTCTCGGACAGAGATGCCGCAGACAGAGATGACACAAACGGAAATGCCACAAACAGAGATGCCGGAGCATCGAAAACGGTCTACGAAGGAAAGCAGAAGTGAAGTGGCTGAGGAGACAAAGGCACTGGATGAAAAGATACGAAAAGAAGAACAGGAACCGAAAAAGGTTTATGTATCTCCGCCATACAAGCTGTTAAAGAAAGGCAAAAACGGAGGCGGAGATTCGGATGCACACCTTCGGGAGACTGCGATGAAACTTCAGCAGACACTCCAGAATTTTGGAGTGAATGTCCATGTAACAAATGTGAGCTGCGGACCATCTGTAACCAGGTATGAACTCCAGCCGGAGCAAGGAGTAAAGGTCAGCAAGATCGTCGGTCTGGCAGATGATATTAAGTTGAATCTTGCGGCGGCAGATATTCGTATTGAAGCGCCGATTCCGGGCAAGGCAGCTGTCGGAATTGAAGTTCCGAATAAAGAAAATGTGGCAGTCCTGTTGAGAGATCTTCTGGAATCAGAAGAGTTTAAAAACTATCCTTCAAAAATTGCATTTGCTGTCGGAAGGGATATTGCAGGTAAAGTTGTCGTGGCAGATATTAAGAAAATGCCCCATCTTCTTATTGCAGGAGCCACAGGTTCAGGAAAGTCTGTCTGCATTAATACGTTGATTATGAGTATTTTATACAAAGCAGATCCGGCAGATGTGAAACTGATTATGATTGATCCAAAGGTGGTTGAGTTAAGTGTCTATAATGGTATTCCGCATTTGATGATTCCTGTTGTAACAGATCCTAAGAAAGCGGCGGGAGCTTTGAACTGGGCAGTTATAGAGATGGAGAAACGCTACCAGCTTTTTGCACAGTATAATGTGCGTGATCTGAACGGATATAATACGAAAGTGGAGTCCATTAAAGAGATTGACGATCCGGCAAAACCAAAGAAAATGCCTCAAATTGTAATTATCGTAGATGAGCTGGCTGATTTAATGATGGTTGCACCGGGAGAAGTAGAAGAGGCAATCTGCCGTCTGGCACAGCTTGCACGAGCTGCCGGAATTCATCTGGTGCTGGCAACACAAAGACCGTCAGTGAATGTTATTACTGGATTGATTAAGGCAAATATGCCATCCAGAATTGCATTTTCTGTATCGTCCGGTGTGGATTCGAGAACCATTATTGATATGAACGGAGCAGAAAAACTGCTTGGGAAAGGTGATATGCTTTTTTATCCGTCTGGTTATCAGAAGCCTGTGCGTGTTCAGGGATCATTTGTATCAGATCAGGAAGTACAGGCTGTTGTAGATTATCTTGTGAATGAGAATGGCAGTCCAACCTATAATGAAGAAATTACTAACCATGTAAATACAAGTAATGCAGCTGCCGCCGGCAGTTCCGGAGATGACAGAGATGTCTATTTTATGGATGCGGCTAAATTTATTATCGAGAAAGATAAAGCGTCTATCGGTATGCTGCAGCGTGTATTCAAAATTGGCTTTAATCGAGCGGCCAGAATTATGGATCAGTTAGCTGAAGCCGGTGTGGTTGGTGAGGAAGAAGGTACGAAGCCCCGCAAAGTGCTTATGTCAATGGAGCAATTTGAGCAATATGCGGAAGAGTATCTGTAGCTGCGAATACATAGCTGTCGGACAGGAGGAAGCGATATGGCAAAGATCATTAGTGGAAAAGAAATTTCAGCAGACATGAAAATGGAAATGAAAGAAAAAATGCACGCGTTTTTAGAAAAAGGCGTGGAAATTGGTCTGACTGTTGTACAGGTTGGAAATGATCCGGCCTCATCAGTCTATGTTAGAAATAAGGCAAAAGCATGTGAATTTGTAGGAATTACCTCAGATATCCGTCATTTGCCGGAAACAACGACAGAAGAGGAATTGCTTGAACTGATCAAACAATTAAATCAGGATTCAAAGGTTAGCGGAATTCTTGTTCAGCTTCCGCTTCCAAAACACATTTGTGAAAAACACGTGTTGGAATGCATTGCTCCGAAAAAGGATGTAGACTGCTTCCATCCATATAATGTCGGTAATCTTTGCATTGGCGCGGCGGGGCCAAAACCGTGCACGCCTGCGGGAATTGTAGAAATGCTAAAACGATCCGGCATTTCTATTGCAGGAAAAGAGTGCGTTATTGTTGGAAGAAGCAATATTGTCGGTAAACCAATGGCGCTTTTGATGCTGCAGGAAAATGCCACCGTAACGATTGCGCACTCTAAGACAGAGAATCTGGCTGAAGTGACAAAACGGGCTGATATTCTGATCGTAGCAGTCGGACAGGCTAAGATGATTACAAAAGAATATGTAAAAGAAGGCGCAGTGGTAATTGATGTCGGGATGGATCGGGATGAAAATGGAAAACTCTGTGGCGATGTAGACTATGAAGATGTTTTTTCAAAAGTGGGAGCGATTACTCCGGTACCCGGCGGCGTAGGACCGATGACAATTACAATGCTTTTACAGAATTGTCTTTCAACAGCGGAAATGTAAATCAACAAAAGAAAACTAATTTGGGGGATGGTATAAATGAAATGTAAGAATTGTGGTGCCGCAATCCCGGAAGGCTATCTCTACTGCGAAAAATGCGGTCAGGAGGTACAGATTGTTCCGGACTACAATCCTTTGGATGACGTATTAACAGCTCAGGTGAAAGGGGCGCTTGAGGAAGAACCATCGAATCGTACAAGAAATAGAATACCGATTGAGAATCTGAAGAATTCTAATGGGATGATTTCATATACGATGAATATTCCTTTGCCAAATGCAGAAGATCAGACAGAGCATCATCTGACAGAGAAACGCAGAGAAGAAAAAGAACGGCTCCATCGGGATGAGCAGAGAAAAGAGAGAACTGAGAGTATCAGACAGTCTGAACTAAGAGAGCGGAAGCACCAGGAAGAACGTGCGAGGCGCAGGAGAGAGAATGAATAAAACGTAAAAAGCAAAAAGCAAAGAAACGCATGCGGATTTTGATTGTCATTGGAGTTGTTGTGATTCTCGGTGCACTTGGGTATTTTATTTATTTGAATACATACTATGGTCTTGTCAGAGGCGGAAATCGCTATCTTAATCAGAAAGATTATCGTCAGGCAGAAGAAAAGTTTCAGCAGGCAATGAAACAGGATGACGCGAAAGCGGATGCCTATAATGGTTTGGCGGAAGTCTATATTGCACAGAATGAACCGGATACAGCAGAAGATTATTATCTGAAAGCGATCAGTAAGTATCCTGGAAATGTAGAGCTGTACAGAGGATGTATTGAGTTTTATCAGCAGACAGATCAGCTTAGTAAAATTCCGGTGCTTTTGGATGAGTGTGAAGACGATGGGGTTTTAGACGATCTGAATATGTATGTTTCCAATGAGCCGAAATTTAGTTTAGAGGAGAAGACCTATGACGAAGTGCAGGAGCTTTCCCTGACATCTAAGGGGCAAAAGATTTATTATACAACAGATGGGACAGAACCGACAACTGCGAGTGCGGTGTATGAAACTCCCATACAGATAGGGGAAGGAACTACAACAATCAGCGCTATTTCTGTGAATGACGAAGGAGTTCCAAGCATTGTAGTGTCGAAAACATATGTAGTAGAATATCCGGTTGCAGATGCGCCGGCGGTTTCGCCATCAACGGGATATTATGAACGCCAGATGCAGATAACGATTCAGGTGCCAAGCGGTTATACAGCTTACTATACGATCAGCAGTGCGGATGGCGAAATTGAAACTCCAACGGCAGCATCAACAAAATATACCGGCCCGATTGATATGCCGGAAGGAAATCACATCTTTTGTGCAGTACTGGTGGACGGGAAAGGACGTCTCAGTGAGATAAAAAAGATGAATTACGAGCTTATTTTGCAGTAAAATTATTGAAAAAAACGAAAAACACAAAACATGACAAAATTAGATTGATATTTTTTTAATTATGTTTTATTATAATAAGTAGAGTTAAGAATAGAGGAGGACTATGATGTATAAAATACTGAAAGCCGAAACATTGGCAGATAAGATTTTTCTTATGGATGTAGAAGCGCCAAGAGTTGCAAAACATTGCGAGCCTGGCCAGTTCGTTATCGTAAAGATGGACGAAAAGGGAGAAAGAATCCCACTTACAATTTGTGATTATGACAGAGAAGCAGGAACTGTTACAATTGTGTTCCAGATTGTTGGAGCTTCTACTGAAAAAATGGCAAAATTACAGGCAGGAGACTCATTCAGAGACTTCACTGGTCCTTTAGGATGTGCATCTGAGTTTGTGCATGAAGATATGGAATCCTTAAGACAGAAAAAAATCTTGTTTGTTGCAGGTGGTGTTGGTGCCGCTCCGGTTTATCCACAGGTAAAATGGATGAAAGAGCATGGCATCGCAGTAGATGTTATTGTTGGATCTAAGACAAAGGATATGTTAATCCTTGAAGATATGATGAAAGAGGTTGCAGGTAACCTTTATATTTGTACAGATGATGGAACATATGGACATCATGGTATGGTAACAAGCATGATCGAAAAATTAGTTGAAGAAGGCAACAAGTATGATGTATGTGTTGCAATCGGACCGATGATCATGATGAAATTCGTATGCCTGCTTACAAAGAAACTTGAGATTCCGACGATTGTAAGTATGAACCCGATTATGGTAGACGGAACAGGTATGTGTGGTGCATGTCGTCTTTCTGTTGGCGGAGAAATTAAATTTGCATGTGTAGACGGACCGGAGTTCGACGGACATCTTGTAAACTTTGACGAAGCTATGAAGAGACAGCAGATTTATAAAACAGCAGAAGGAAGAGCAATGCTGAAATTACAGGAAGGTGATACACATCACGGCGGATGTGGTCATTGCGGAGGTGACGAGTAATGGACGTATTAAAGAAAGTACCAGTAAGAGAACAGGATCCAAAGGTTCGTGCAACGAACTTTGATGAAGTTTGTCTTGGATATAACAAAGAAGAAGCTATGGAAGAGGCAAGCAGATGTATTAACTGTAAAAATGCGAAATGTATTCAGGGTTGTCCTGTAGCAATTAACATTCCGGCATTTATTAATGAAGTAAAAGAAGGAAATATCGAAGAAGCATATAAAATTATCGGTAAATCTTCAGCACTTCCTGCAATCTGCGGACGTGTATGTCCTCAGGAATCACAGTGTGAAGGAAGATGTATCCGTGGTATCAAAGGTGAGCCGATCTCTATCGGTAAACTTGAAAGATTTGTTGCTGACTACGCGTTAGAGCATGATATCAAACCGGAGAAAGCTGAGAAGACAAACGGTCATAAAGTTGCTGTGATCGGTTCCGGACCGGCTGGTCTTACATGTGCCGGTGACCTTGCAAAATTAGGCTATGAAGTAACAGTATTTGAAGCGCTTCATGAGCTGGGCGGCGTTTTAGTATATGGTATTCCGGAATTCCGTTTACCGAAACTGGACGTTGTTGCAAAAGAAATTGAAAAAGTTAAAGAATTAGGCGTTACTTTCGAGACAAACGTTGTTATCGGTAAATCTACAACAATCGATCAGCTGATCGAAGAAGAAGGTTTCGAGGCAGTATTTATTGGCTCAGGAGCTGGTCTTCCGAAATTCATGGGTATTCCGGGAGAAAATGCAAACGGCGTATTCTCTGCAAATGAGTACCTGACAAGAAGTAACTTAATGAAAGCATTTGATGATTCTTATGATACTCCGATCGCAGCAGGAACAAAAGTTGCTGTTGTTGGTGGCGGTAACGTAGCTATGGATGCTGCAAGAACAGCGCTTCGTCTTGGAGCAGAAGTTCACGTTGTATATCGTCGTAGTGAAGAAGAGCTTCCGGCCAGAGTGGAAGAAGTTCATCATGCAAAAGAAGAAGGAATTATCTTTGATCTTCTTACAAATCCAAAAGAAATCCTTGTGGATGAGAATGGTAATGTAAGTGGTATGAAAGTTGTTAAGATGGAACTCGGCGAGCCGGATGCATCCGGAAGAAGACGTCCGGTAGAAGTTGACGGTTCTGAGTTTGTGATTGATGTAGATACAGTTATCATGTCTCTTGGAACATCACCAAACCCATTAATTTCTTCTACAACAGAAGGTTTGGAAGTAAATAAATGGAAATGTATCGTAGCAGAAGAAGAAACTGGTAAGACAACAAAAGAAGGCGTTTATGCCGGTGGAGATGCTGTTACAGGTGCTGCAACAGTTATCCTTGCTATGGGTGCTGGTAAGGCAGGAGCAAAAGGTATTCACGAATATCTTTCCAACAAATAGTCAGATATTAAATATGGATAAATAGAATTGGGGCAGGATTTATCAAAATCCTGCCCTGTCTTTATATCTATTGAAATATACTTCTGGGATAAGTCGGAGAATCTTATTTCTTTATATATTGTATCTTGTTGTTATAACGCAATAATTCTTTTATAAAAGCGTCTTTTTCGCGAACAGACACCATTACGTTTCCGCCTTCGTACATAATATATAGTCTGTCAAGAGAAGCAGCGGTTGACATCATCGGATTTCGGCTTTCTGCTATAAGAGAGATATCACGATAAGGAATGGACTGGCTGGATAGTCCAAAAACAATCTGAAGTGTAGAATTTCGCAGTTCGACATAATTATTTATAATTGTCGGCACGAATAACACATCAAACATAATACAGGCTATCGCGCCTCCCAGAATTCCCCAAAAGGTCTGTTTTGAAAAAATAACCCAGATACAAATAGCATTTCCTGAAAGTAAAAATATGTACCACCAGGCTGCAATCTTTCCTTTAAATCTCATATGTAAGTCTCCTTTATAAAACGATCTAAACAATATATTACACTCTTTTGAAAATGAGGTCAATAAAACACTTTCCCATTGCGTGAAAAGTTTGTCTATGGTAATATAGTAACAGTCGAAGGAAAGGAAAATATGTTATGACAGAGGCAATTCGAGAAGAACTTCACGCATTTGCGGATGAAGCTTATCGAGCGTTTAATCGTTCACTTGTTCCGGGAGAGATTTTACCTATGATCGGAGTGAGGATTCCAATACTGCGTGCATTTGCGAAAAGACTTTCAAAGGAATCTTTCTATTCTTATCTGGAAGTGGCACCGGAGTATTATGAAGAACTGCTGCTGCAGGGAATGATTATCGGATATGCGCAAATGAGTAAGGAAGAACGATGCAGATGGCTTGATAAGTTTGTGCCGAAGATTGATAATTGGGCAGTTTGTGACAGTTGCTGTTCCACTTACCGTTTCATGGCGGAGGATCAGGAATTCTGGTATCAATATCTGTGCAAATATGTCTCCGGTGATCAGGAATATGAGATTCGTTTTGCGGTAGTTTCGTTTCTCAATTATTTTGTGAATGAAAGATATATCGATCATCTGTTTGAACATTTTTCAGCACTTCACAAAGAAGCGTATTATGTAAAAATGGCAGTAGCATGGGCAGTTTCCGTCTGCTATGTAAAGTTCCCGAAGAAGACAGAACGTTTTTTAAAGGAAGAAACGCTGGATGTTTTTACCCACAATAAAGCGCTTCAGAAAATTAGGGAATCCTATCGGGTTACCAGGGAAGATAAAGAAAGGTTAAAAGGATTAAAGAGGAAATAAAAATGGTAAAACAAGCAGAATTAAGTGACCTATATGATATAGCAGAGTTGGCATTTGAGTTATGGCCGGAACACACAATTGATGAGTTGAAAGATGAGATGGAAGAGTATATTTCCAAAAAGAGTTGTGTGATTTTTCTGAATTGGGACGGAGATATTCCGAATGGTTTTGCGCAGTGCAGTCTTCGCACAGATTATGTGGAAGGAACAGAGACTTCGCCGGTGGGCTATCTGGAAGGGATTTTTGTGCGGGAAGAAAGACGTAATGAAGGGATAGGAACAGAACTTCTGGAGGCGTGCGAAAGATGGGCTAGAAACTGTGGATGTACAGAATTTGCCAGTGATTGCGAACTGAGCAATGCGGATGGTTTTTCATTTCATGTCAGATCCGGATTTTCAGCTGTAAACAGGATCATCTGTTTTACCAAGCAATTATAAATGTAGTAAGAGAGCACGGCAGAAAGAAATTCTGACCGTGCTTTTTCTGTTGAATAATAAAACAGAGGAAAGAAGGAGAAAAAGTTAATGAAGATTACCGTGATTACTGTTGGAAAACTAAAAGAAAAATATTTAAAAGATGCAATTGCAGAATACAGCAAACGGCTGAGCAAATATTGTAAGTTGGAAATCGTGGAAGTGGCAGATGAGAAGACGCCGGATCAGGCCAGTGAAGTGGTAGAGAATCACATTCGGGATAAGGAAGGAGAGCGTATTTTAAAATATATAAAAGAAGATGCATTTGTTATTACGCTTGAGATCGGAGGGCAATTACTTTCTTCAGAGGAATTTGCCGGGAAGATAGAAAAACTTGGTATACAGGGGATCAGTCATATTTGTTTTGTAATCGGAGGTTCCATCGGACTTGGGCAGGAAGTGCTGAAACGATCAGATTATGCGTTGAGTTTTTCAAAGATGACGTTTCCGCATCAGCTGATGCGTGTCATTTTGCTGGAACAGATTTATCGAAGTTACCGTATCATTAACGGGGAACCATATCATAAATAATTGACAAATATGCCAGCGAATGATATAATGCCTCCCCGATAAGTTTAGAAACAAGGGAGGAACATGAATGACATTTTATCAGGAACTACAATTGAACCAGGCGGGTTCAAAGCAGCTTATCAAACAGGCAGAAGGCCGAAAGGAAAAAGGATATCATATTTTTGTCTATGGATGTAAGATATTATTGACGCTTATATTCTGCGTTGCATTTGTGACCGGATTTAGTATTCTCTTTGGAAGTGATAATAGTATTGTGGGAGTAGTGGTGCTGTTGAGTGTAATGGCATTTCGATTTGCAGATTTTGGAATTCACGCGCCTCATGCACTTAGTTCTTTGATGATGATATGGGGGATTATGACATTTGGACCGCGTCTGGCAAATGCAGGAAATCTTTTGACAGAGCTGCTTGTGAATAGTGTCTGTATTTTTGTATTGATGCTACTTGGATGTCATAATGTTGTAATGTTTAATCAATCCACATTGCTGCTTGGATATCTTCTGTTGTATGGATATGATGTGTCGGGAAGGAGTTATCTGCTTAGGATTGGCGCAATGTCTGTGGGTGGCCTGATGACGGGAATCGTTTTTTACAAAAACCATAGAAATTGTACTTATAAAAGAAGTTTGCGTCATATTTTTGAGGAATTTCATCTGAATTCTTCCCGCACAAGATGGCAGATTTGTGTGACACTTGGGGTTTCATCAATTATTTTTCTCTTTGGTCTTCTGAGACTTCCGCGCGTGATGTGGGCTGCCATTGCGGTCATGTCTGTACTTGTGCCATTTCAGAAAGACATGAAAAAGAGGATACAGGGGCGGATCCCGGGAAATATTTTAGGAGGCGTTACATTTCTCCTGTTATATATGATACTGCCGGAATGGATGTATGAATATATTGGGGTGCTGGGAGGAATCGGAGTCGGTCTGTCGGCAAGTTATGGATGGCAGGCGGTATTTAATTCCTGGGGCGCAATGTCAATCGCAATGACGTTCCTCGGTGTGGATGGAGCAATTTTCTTTCGGATTTTTCATAATTTGTGCGGTGCGTTGTATGCACTTGGATTTTATAAATTATTTTCAACGATCATGGATAGAATTGTTCTGAAACAAGAATGTAAAACAGGATTGTCCTAAAATCTGAATCGCAGTATAATGGGAGAAAAGCTGCTGCGCTTTGTTAAGCGGCAGAAAGGGGGATTTCGCTTGTTAAAGACGTATGTGGCATTTGACCTGGAGACAACAGGACTGAGTGAAACAAAAGACCATATTATTGAAATTGGCGCGCTGAAAGTTATTGATGGAAAAGTACAGGAACGTTTTTCGCAATTTGTGAAGCCGCCGGAGCCTATTTCTCCATTGATTACGAATCTGACAGGAATTACGAATAAGATGGTGGCAAATGCAAGACCGACAGAAGAAATTATAGCGGCCTTTATGAAGTTCTGTGGGGAAAATGTGCTGATAGGACATAATATTATGTTTGACTATAAATTTATGAAAATTTATGCAAAGGAATACGGCCATAGATTTGAACATTCCGGAATTGATACGCTGAAGATTGCGAGAAAGGTACATAAAGATCTGGAGTCAAAAAGCCTCGGAGCATTATGTGAACACTATCAGATTGAGAATCAGGCTGCGCACAGAGCCTATCATGACGCATTGGCAACAGCAAAGTTATATCACTGTCTTGGACATTATTTTCAAGAGAAAGAGTCGAAATTATTTGAACCGCAGCCATTGTTTTATCGACCGAAGAAGGAACAGCGTATTACATGGAAGCAGAAGGAATATTTGCAGAAGCTTTCCGGATGGTATGGGATAGAACTTTCGGAAGATTTGGAAATGATGTCGAGAGGAGATGCCTCCCGACTGATTGATACCATTTTAAAACAGTATTCATAAAAGGAAGGAGAAAAAATGACACAGAAAGAACGTATGCTTTCGGGGATGATTTATAATCCAAATGATGAGGAAATTATGGAAGAACAATTTCCGTATCTGGATATGCTCGGAGAATTTAATTCATTACCGTCAAGCGCAGTAAAAGAGCGAGAAGAACTGATGAAGAAGATGTTTGCGTCCTGCGGTACAGATTGTTATATCCAGCCGCCGTTTTATGCAAACTGGAGTGGACATCATGTTCATATCGGAGATTTATTTTATGCAAATTTTAATTTAACAATTGTAGACGATGGAGAAGTATTTATTGGAGATCATGTTATGATTGGACCGAATGTTACGATTGCAACAGCAGCACATCCGGTAGAACCTTCTCTGAGAAAGAAAGCATTGCAGTTTAACTGTCCGGTTCATATTGGGAACAATGTATGGATTGGCGCTAATGCAGTGATTCTTCCAGGAGTTACCATTGGAGATAATACTGTAATCGGCGCCGGAAGTGTTGTGACAAAAGATATTCCGGCAAATGTTGTCGCTGTCGGAAACCCTTGCCGGGTACTGCGCGAAATCGGAGATAAGGACAGAGAATATTATTTTCGTGACAAACGAATTGATGAAGAAGCCTGGAATTTATAATTGTAAGAAGACAGATTGCTGCCTTCTGCAAGGAAAGGCTCCGGGAAAAGGAGAAGAAAATGAAAATCATTATTTCACCTGCAAAACAAATGAAGACGGCAAATGATTTTATGAAAGCCAGATCATTGCCGCCGCTTCTGGATAAGACGGAACAGATACTTGCCCGGATGCGGGAATTTGACCGAGCCGGACTCAAAGAGCTGTTTCGCGCAAATGACCGCATTACAGAGGAGAACTATATACGTTATCAGAACATGGATTTAAGAAACGGGTTATCTCCGGCCGTGCTGACCTATCAGGGGCTGGCATTTTCTAATATGGCACCGCAGATTTTTACAAAAGAGCAGTGGGAGTATGTTCAAAAACATTTGAAAATTTTAAGTGGATTTTACGGTATATTAAATGCGGCAGATGGTGTTGTTCCATATCGCCTGGAAATGCAGACGAAACTGGAAGTCAATGGGAAACAAGATTTGTACGAGTTTTGGGGAGAAGATATCTATCGTGTTTTGGCGGAAGAAATTCATGAAGAGGCAAAGCAGGAAAAATGTTCGGGAGATCCTGCAGTTATTTTAAATCTTGCGTCAAAAGAATACAGCCGTGCGATTGCTCCGTATGTGGAGAAAGATATTTCCTTTGTCACATGCACTTTTGGAGAAGAAGTGGACGGAGTGATAAAAGTAAAGGGAACTTTTGCTAAAATGGCTCGTGGTCAGATGTGTGCCTGGCTTGCAGCGAATCAGATTGATACTCTGGAAGGTGTGAAAAATTTTCAGGAATCCGGATATCAGTATGCAGAAGCGTATTCCTCATCGAAAGAACTTGTTTTTTTGAAATCATAGAAAAGGGCAGTGGATGCCAATGTCATTAAGTTAATTTAAAAATTAAAAAAAGCAGAATGCAAGTAGGTAAAATCTCACTTGTATTTTGCTTTTTTCATTTTGTTATCTGTTTTTTTGCACGGCAAACAGACAGATGGATTGTACATCTGTCTATAATCCTATATAATGATGAATGGTTATGCTACCCTGTATAGAAAACTTACTGACGCCT
>NZ_QRVX01000060.1:0-11554 GCF_003458885.1 Coprococcus sp. AF21-14LB
GCGGCCGCACATTCTATCTTGTTTGTCAACTATTTTTACAAAATAAAAAGACTCCTATATTATTTCTAATATAAGAATCTAATTATTTTTCCTTAACTTAATGACATTGACCGACAGCCCCTTTTTTTATTTTTTCATAAATTTTTCTTTAGTTCTGCTGCTTCTTCTGATATTTCTTCATTACAAGCAGTACCACTCCAAGCAGCACGATTCCAAATGGAAGTGAAATCCATGCAGACTGGGTAAAGCCTGCCACAATATAAGAAACAAAAGATACTGCCGCAACTGTAAGCGCATATGGAAGCTGTGTCGCAACATGACTGACGTGATCACACTGTGCCCCTGCCGATGCCATAATCGTTGTATCGGAAATCGGTGAACAGTGATCTCCGCAGACCGCGCCTGCCATACATGCAGAAATTGCAATGATCATCAAAGTCGGATTGCTCTGTTCGAATACTTTTACAACAATCGGAATCAATATTCCGAAAGTTCCCCATGAAGTCCCTGTGGCAAATGCAAGGAAACATCCTACTAAGAAAATGATTGCCGGAAGCAGATTCATCAGCCCTTCCGCACAAGACTCCATTGCTGTAGCTACAAACACGTCTGCTCCCAGCTGATCTGTCATTGCTTTCAATGTCCATGCAAAAGTTAAAATGAGAATCGCCGGTACCATAGACTGAAATCCTTCCGGAACACATTCCATACATTCCCGGAATTTCAAAGCCCGGCGCAGCAGATAGTACACAATTGTAATCACAAGCCCGAAAAAGCTTCCCATCGCCAGACCACTCGGCGCATCACTCTGAGAAAATGCCTCTACGAAGCCTGCACCGCTAAAGAACTCGCCGGTATAGAGCATTCCTGTTACGCAGCAGACGATCAGCGCAAGAATTGGGAAGACAAGATCAAGCACTCGTCCATTTGGCTTTTCCTTCACATCTTCTGTTCCATTTGCCCGCTTTCCTGCTGTAAAAAGATCGCCATTCTTTGCATTTTTTTCATACAGCTTCATGGAACCATAATCCATTTTCAGGTATACGATTCCAAGCATCATGATAATCGTCAGCAAAGCATAGAAATTATACGGAATTGCCCGGACGAAAATACTAAGTCCGTCTTCTCCTTCTACAAATCCGGCTACCGCTGCTGCCCAGGAAGAAATTGGTGCAATGATACAGATCGGAGCTGCTGTAGAATCAATCAGATACGCAAGCTTTGCTCTGGATATTTTATGTTTATCTGTTACCGGACGCATAACGCTTCCTACTGTCAGGCAATTAAAGTAATCATCGATAAAAATGAGTATTCCAAGACCGATCGTAGCAAGCTGAGCCCCTGCTCTTGACTTAATATGCTCTCCTGCCCATTTTCCGAACGCCGCGGAACCTCCTGCTTTATTCATCATAGACACCATGATTCCTAAGATAACAAGAAACATAATGATTCCAATGTTTCCTTCATCAGATAATACGGAAATAAATCCCCCTTTAAAAACCGACTCCACCGTTTTCACCGGATGAAAATCTGTTCCAAGCAAGGCGCCGACTACAATACCGACTAATAAAGAACTGTATACTTCTTTCGTAATCAGAGCAAGACCAATGGCAACAATCGGCGGCACAAGCGCCCATGCCGTGGCATACATAGAAGAAAGCGGCGCTTCTGTCTCTGCTGCAAATACCGTCATGGAAGATAATACAGTCAGCAGCAACACGATGCCCGCTCCCGCTAAGAGCTTTTGTCTCTTTAAATTCATAATAGTTTCATTCCTTTCAACATAATCCACAATATTATTTCATTAATTCTGACAAAAGTCAACATACATTTTTATGCAATTTTTATTCTATTACCTGCAATTTTATTCAAACTTCTTCTTATGCAGCAGGAAGCAAATCAGCATCGCTGCCGCTGTCATAATAAGCCAGCCCAAAATCGTTCTGTTCCATCCGGAGGACTCTACCATAATTCCAATGGTAAATGTGGAAATAGCTGTTCCAAGATATGCCATTGAATTCAAAAATCCGGATACCGTGGCCGCTCTTCCCATTTTAACAAAATGAAGTGGAAGCAGATTCACAACTAATGTATTTACCGCCATCATGGACGCCGTAATAATTCCAAGCAGCACCACAGTCACAACTACCGACACATCTCCAAATTTCCACAAACCAGCTAATGCTGCTGTCGCAATTACAAAGAAAAATGCGACGGTTCTGATCTCCTGCTTCCGGAAAAACTTCTGATACATGAATTGTGCTGCGTACGCCCCCGTTAAATTTACAATTGGAAGTACTGTTGTAATCAAAATCGAAAAAGACGGCGATGTATGAAATACCTCCTGAATATAGGTCGGTACCCAGGAAGTTACTCCGTCTTTGAGTACCCCATGTACAATAACCGGGATTAAGATCATAAACAATCCGGAATCGATCAGCACTTTTGAAAATGGAACCGAAGTTTCTGTTCCGGCTCTTCCTGCTTCGTCCTTATGTGGCTCTCCATGTTCACTGGCATACTGTTCCACTGCACGAAACCGGATCTGAAAAACCACTGCTACTGTACACATCACTGTCGCCGCTGCAAAAAATACTGCCCGCCATCCAAATACTTCCAGCATAATTGCCGACAGCAGGTAAGATGTCAGCGTTCCCAGCGCCATCGTAGACGTAATATGAATGCTGTAACGCACTCTCGCTGCTTCATTTAACATTTCTGCAAAAATCCGAAGAATCGGTGGCCAGATCATTGATTGAAGAAACCCATTGGCACACCAAAAAACCGCCATCGTTCCAAAGCTGTTCATAAATCCCATAACAATATTCATAACGCCTGCCAGAAACAGCCCTGTAAATATCATTTTGCGCGGATGCATCTTATCTCCGAGAAATCCGTTGATCAACTGTCCGATACCATACGCAAAAAAATATGCCATACTGATAAAGCCTGCCTGAGATTTGTCCAGAACAGAAAGGCGGAGCATTTCCGGCATGGCTGAAGAATAATTCAGTCTGCCGATGTACGATGTAAAATACGCTGCCCAGCACAGTGCAAACAGAACAAATGCCATATGTTTCTCATTGATTTTATTGAATTTTTTCACTGATCCATCCCTCCTTATAAAACCTCTATTATTATAGCACACCCTCAAAAAAGCAACTTGCACAAACGTCTTTTCTTTTTGTCCGATTATCTTTTACATCAAAAAATCCAACAGACATTTTCATATGAAAAGTATCTGCTGGATTTCTATAAAAATTTAATCGGATTTCTTATCTTCCTACTTCTGCGCTAATTCGTACATTGCAGCAGTAATAATCTGAATGGATTTTATCAGTTCCTCTACTGCAACGCATTCATTCGGCTGGTGGATACATGCCGGTGCATCTGGGAACATCGGTCCAAATGCTGCCATATTTTTAAATGCTTTTGCATAAGTGCCTCCGCCGATTGCAAGCGGTTTCTCATCTCTTCCTGTTTCTTCCCGGTATACTTTCATCAGTTTCACAACCAGTTCTGAATCCTGCGGAATATAAAGATATGGAACAGAGCTTGTTCTCTCAGCTTCTAATCCCTGTCTTTTTGCTGCCTCACATACCTGCTCCATCACATGCTGTGCACATGCATTTTTCGGATAGCGGATATCCAGTGTCATACTCATTCCATTTTCATCAAAATTCACAACTCCCAGGTTCACTGTCGTCTCGCCTGTCTCTTCATCCTGATAAAGAATTCCCATATGTGCGCCGTTTGTCTCGCCATTTAATTCCTCAAGAATGAAATTTAACATTTTCTGGAAATCTCCGCCAAACGCAATGTGCTTCACAGCCTCGGCAAGCTTTACAGCCGCATTCACGCCAAGTTCCGGTGTACTTCCGTGAGCACCGTTTCCGATTGCTTCGATAATTGTCTGTCCATCTTTCTTTGTTACCGTAAGACCTTCTGCTTCTTTTACATCCAGATCTCCCTCTGCCACAAGACGGCATTTCGGTGTTACAACGTTCGCCGCTGTTCCGCCTGCAAAGCTTACAACCTTCACATTTCCCTGCTCAATATTCTTCTTGCCAACGGTAAAGTTAGATGCTCCCTTTTCGAAGAAGATCATCGGATATTCTCCATCCGGAGTAAATCCGATCGTCGGCAGTTCTCCACCATTCTCAATGTAATAATGTACACAGGAGGAACCATTTTCTTCATCTGTTCCAAATAATACACGGATTCTGCGGTCCAATTTCAGTCCGAGATCCTGGATTGCTTTTAATGCCCAGATTGCACCGATTGTCGGTCCTTTATCATCCAGAACACCTCTGCCGTACAGCACTCCATCATGGATCTCAGCGCCAAATGCCGGATGAATCCAGCCTTCTCCAAGCGGCACAACATCCAGATGACCAAGTACGCCGACCATCTCTTCGCCTTCACCGATTTCAACCCAGCCAACACGATTTCCCACATTGCCGGTCTTAAATCCAAGACGTTCTCCGAGCGCCAGAGCATCATCAAGCGCTGCCCGCGGTCCTTTTCCATAAGGCGCGCCCTCTTCCGGCTCTCCTTTAATGCTGTCAATGCGGATGCTCTGCTGAATAGACGCAATGATATCATCCTGCAGTTCCAGAATCTTTGCATTTAATTTTTCGTTGCTCATAATATATTCTCCTTTTCTTTTTTATTCTTCTCCACAATCAACTGTCTCCAGACCTTCAAACTGCATTTTATAATAATGGGCGTAGAGACCATTCATACCCAGAAGTTCTTTATGCGTTCCTCTCTCGGCAATTCCTGCTTCGTTAATAACAATAATCTCATCGGCATTGCGGATCGTAGAAAGTCTGTGTGCGATCGTAATCGTTGTCCGGTCTTTCGCCAGAGCTTCCAGACTTTTCTGTATCCGGCGTTCACTCTCATTGTCCAGAGCGCTTGTCGCTTCGTCAAGAATCAGAATCGGAGGATTCTTAAGGAACACCCGCGCAATAGAAATCCGCTGTTTCTGTCCTCCTGAAAGTCTTGTTCCCCGCTCTCCTACAAATGTATCGTATCCTTCCGGCAGTTCCATAATAAATTCATGGATATTTGCCTTCTTAGCAGCCTCAATAATCTCGTCCATCGATGCATCCGGCTTTCCATAGGCAATATTCTCCCGGATCGTTCCACAGAACAGATAGACATCCTGCTGCACAATTCCAATCTTACTGCGGAGACTCTTCATCGTCAGATCTCTTACATCTTTCTGGTCTACAAGTACTCTTCCGCCTGTTACATCATAAAATCTTGGAATGAGTGAACAAATTGTTGTCTTGCCACCGCCGGACGGCCCTACAAGCGCTACGGATCTTCCCGCTTCAATCTTAAAGGAAATATCTGACAATACCGCTTCTTCATCCGTATACCGGAAAGATACATGATCAAACTCAACCTCGCCTGATACATCCTCAATCTCTTTCGCATCTTCTTTATCCTGAATATCCGGCTCTGTCGCAAGCACTGCAAGAAAACGCCGGAATCCGGACAAGCCTTTCTGGATCATCTCCGTTAATTCCACAAGAATCTGCACCGGACTAATAAAAATGCCGATATACAGCGCAAACATCGCAAGATCTGCTGCTTCCATCTTACCCTGCGCAATGAATAAACCTCCAAATACCAACGTGGAAAGATACATCAGTCCCTGGAAAAATGCATTTCCACTCATAAAAAATCCCATGCACTGATAGTTATTTCCTTTGGAAACAAGGAAATTTTCATTGCTTCTTGTGAATTTCTCCCACTCAATCTCCTCATTTGCAAAAGACTGTACCACCCGGATTCCTGCAAGGGTATCCTGAAGGCTGGCATTAATATCCCCAATCTTTCTCCGGTTATCCATAAAGGTTGCCTGCATCCGCTTATTCTGGCGCACAGAGAAAATGACCATAAATCCAACGACAACTGCAAGAATCATTGTCAATCTCCAATTGATCATTGTCAGGAAAATAAATGAACCGACAATCTTAATCACAGAAATGAATAAGTTCTCTGGTCCATGATGAGCGAATTCTGCAATATCAAACAAATCTGATACCAATTTGCTCATCATCTGTCCTGAGTTGTTCGCATCATAATAAGAAAAAGATAATTTCTCATAATGTTCAAACAACTGCTGGCGCATATCACGCTCCATTCTGGCTCCCATCATATGTCCCTGGTAACTCACATAATACTTACAAAATGCCTGGATCACATACATTAGAAGAAGACCTATTCCAAGCGGAAGCAGCGCTTTAAGAATCAAGCTGCTGTCCTCTGTAAACAGCGTAGCTGTCAGCGTTCTTAAAATCTGCGGAAATGCCAGATCAATGAAACTGATCAGCGCCGCACAAATTAAATCCAAAAAAAATACCGTCTTATACGGTCCATAGTATTTGATAAATTTTTTTAATGTATACATATTTCCCTCCTTCTCTCTTCATATTATATAGCAGCCACTTTCTTTTGACAATAGAAAACCGATGCCAGACGCACCGGTTTTCCATTTTTCAAAATCATTTTTTATGACAAAACCCTGCCGACGTACAGCCGGAGCAGCCTCCTCATCCTTTTCCCTTTTTTTTACTCATATTTATGATAATTGCTGCAACACTTAGAAGCAAAAGCAGCGAGACAACAATTGTCCCCATATGTTCCATCAGAAATCCTAACATCTCTGTTCCTCCTTTTCTTTAGTTAGTCTTTACTAACAAACATATTTTAACGCTTTCCTGTTATCATTGTCAAGTCTTTTCAACATCATATGTTGTTCTCACCGTAAACTTACCCAAGCGCCACATCCAAAATCATCATGACGAGAAATCCCACAATAAATCCGAGTGTTCCCGCTTTTCCCTCTTCTTCCATATGTGCCTCCGGAATTAATTCTTCTACTACCACATAAATCATCGTTCCTGCCGCAAATGACAGCGCCAGAGCAATACAGGATCTGGCTGCTCCGGCAAAGATCGCTACCAGCACACCAAAGATGGGTTCCACGATTGCCGTCATACTGCCAATAAAAAATGCCTTCCATTTTCCCATTCCCTCTTTCTGAAGTGGCAGCGCCACTGCAGTTCCCTCCGGAAAATTCTGAATGGCAATCCCAATCGTCAATGCAATTGCACCGGATAAAAGCGCCGGATTTTCAAGCTGCTGTGCTGCCAGGGCAAAAGCAAGCCCTACTGACATTCCCTCCGGAATATTATGGACTGTAATTGCCGTTACAAGCATCATCGTACTTTTTCGCAAAGATATCTCCTGTCCCGCTTCCCTCCGATACCACCGTTTCAAAAGATTGTCTGCCAACAGCAGCAAAAGTACCCCTGTCAAAAATCCAACTGTTACAACCAGCCAGCCAATCTGCCCCTGTTCCTCTGCAAAATCAATTCCCGGAAGCAGCAAAGACCAGACCGACGCCGCGATCATTACGCCGCCTGCAAATCCAAGAAAACCGCTCTGCCAAGTTTCATTTACATCCCGCTTCATACAGAAAACTCCCGCTGCTCCCAGCGTTGTTACTAAAAAAGTAACGATTGTTCCTAAAAATGCAAAAAGAATCCCATTCATCACTATCACCTCCACAATAGTATATGAATGGAATTCTTTTTCGTTCTTATTTTCTGCGCTTTAATGTACTCCATAACACCATTCCAAGCCAAAGCGCAATACAGAGCGCTCCGTATAGACACAATTCTGACAAATATTCATAACGAATTTCCCTATATAGCGCAGGATTCCTTGATAAATTATCCATTTCAAAGAAAAAATGATGAATTCTGTCTGCATAAAATGATATGTCAAAAATCTGTTCTTTTGGAAGAAACTTCCGCGGAATCTGAACCATTCCTGTTATCCCATATAAGATCGCAGCCTGTATTACAAGAGCCGCTCCTCCTGCCATACCTTGAACGTATTTGTGCTTCCAAAATCCATCCAGTAATTTTAAAATCTGATTACACCATAAAATCCATACTGGCAGCAATGCCGGGAAAACAGCAAGCCATTTTATCTGTTCCACCATTTTCCAATGTCTCTCTTGCACCTTATTTTCTCCGCCCGGTATGATTTCTACAATCTCATTTTCTTTTACCGGATAAGAGGAATCAACAATTACCCGAAGCATTCCTCCGTAATCATTTGTAAGACTGGAACGATCTGCAATTACATATCCATTTTCTTTTCCATAAACAGTGATCGGTCTTTCCTGTACCTTTTCCTCAGTCCGGAACTTCCCGGCAACTTCTTGAACGCAGTAAACAATATTTCCCATCTCATTTTCATGTACAGAACTTTGCGGGAGCAGAACTTCTCCTTCCTTCCCAGCTTCCCCGGTTGTCACACTCACTTCAATCCGCATTAGCTTTTCTATTTGGATTGACAGTACTGTACAATACACAAGGAGCATTAGAATAATGCATCCTCCTCGCCAGACTTGTTTCTTTCTCATACAATCAACCCCATAATGAATCTCCGATTCCCTCTACCAGTTCCTCGTGATAGTAGAAAAATAAAAATGTAACCGGAAGCAGACAAAGTATACCGCACACGGACTGAACCGTCAGCTCATTGCCTTCAAGTCCGGCTAAAAAAACAGATAATGGATATTGTTCCGGTCCTTCAAGAAATGTGATCGGCTGTTCTACCATATTCCAGCTTTCTACAAAACTTAATATAAACAATGTAAGTACTGCCGGCCTTGCTGCCGGAGCCATAATCTGAAATACATTCTGAAGCTTTGTAGCTCCATCAAGGCTTGCAGCCTCAAGGATCTCTCCCGGAAGAGAGCGAAATACAAATGCCATCCATACCGTTCCAAATGGTGCAAAAATTCCCGGAATAATCAATGCTTTCCAGCTATTCAGAAATCCAAGCTTTTCAAGCAAAATGTAATTTGGAAGCAATGTTACCTGAACAGGCAGTAACATAAAGAGAAGCATAATCCCAAAAAGCATCCTCTTCCCAATAAAATTGTATTTGGCAAATGCAGTTCCTGCCATGCAGCTAATAACTGTCTGTCCTGTCGCAATTACAAGACAAAGTCCCATACTTCTCCAAAATTTCATCAGATATCCCGGTTCAGCCAGAAATACATGATAATATCCCATCAGCGAAACTTTTCTTTCCTGCATCTCCCAAAAAGAGCTAAAGAACATATAAATAACCGGAAGCAGTGCAATTCCTGCCAGCAGCAGCATAAACCAATATCTTTTTTGTCGTCTGGCCGGCATTTTTCTCATCTTACTCATAAGCCCGCCCCCTTATCACACGATAAATTCCGTAACCGATTCCACAAAATACAAGAATCACTGTCAGAAGCACAACCGATGCGGATGAGATCTTCTGATAATTCAGATTTTGAAAATTATTATTCATAAAGTGCTGTAGCAGGTAAATACTGTCATTTGGATAGTTGCCGCCAAGTAAAAATGCTTCACGATAACACTTAAATGCATTCATAAGGGCAAGCACGAGATTGAATAAAAGCACGGGAGCGATCAAGGGCAGCGTAATGCAGCAAAAGATTGTTCCATTTCCCGCTCCATCCAGTCTGGCATTTTCATAATAAGGCTTCGGAATCATTTGAAGTCTTGCAAATAGAATCAATACATGATATCCCGTATATTTCCACCAATATAAAATACAAATTACCCAAAATGCAAGTGATGAATGAAGCCAATCCTTATCATTTTCTCCTACCAAAAGTAAAAAACGATTAATGATACCTGTTTTCCCGAAAAATAGCTGTACACCGAGTACTGTTGAAGCAATTGGAAGCATCATCGGATAGAAATATGCCAGACGGAATCCTTTCAATCCTCGTGTCAGTTTTTGCAGCAACATTGAAAGCAGCAGCGATCCGGCAAGAATCACAGGGACGCTTACTACTAAAAAGCGCCCCGTATTCTTTAACGAAAGAAGAAACATCTCATTATGGAATAAATCTATAAAATTCGCCATTCCGACAAATTCCCGCTTTCCAATTACAAATGACACCGAATACCAAACGGTAATCAAAAATGGTACAAAGTAGAAAACAGTAAAACCGGCGATTGCCGGAAATGCCAGCCAAAATCCCCCATTCTTTTTCTTCATAAGCAGTCCCTCATTTCTATAGCCGCTTTTCTTATTCTTTCACAAGAATCGTATATTCTTCCTCCGCCTGTTCAGCAATCTTCGTTACCAGCGTATCTACTCCTGTCGGAGATGCATCTCTCTCTGCCTGAAGCCGCATTCCTCCTGTCAGGTCATAAAAACTATAATCTGCCTGTGACACAAAATAACCGCTGTCCAGTTCTCTGAAGCTTTCTAACACCGCCTGAATGACAGTCTCATCCTGAATCTGGTAATGCGCGTTTAAATAATTCTTAACTCCGGATTCGCTAACCGGAAAATCTCCTACTCCGATACTTGTATAGCTCGTTTGCTTCTTCGCATAAAGTTCCGGATCTGCAAAATACATTAAAAGCTCATATGCCTCTTCTTTTTGTTCGGAAGACATTCCGATTCCGCCATAGACTGTAATCGATGCCATCTTATTTCCAAATTGATTTGGTACTGCCTGATAACGATAATTTCCTGTTCCCGCTGTTCTTCCAATTACCCCGTCAATTTCCATCTTGCCAAGCATATATGGATTCTCCTGCATGTCCTGTTCTTCTTGCAAAAGTACTTTTTTCATGAAAGAGCTCCATGTTTGCTTATCAAAATTTACTTTTTGCGTTTCATAATCCACAGATACCTGCTGCCATCTGCTGGACATATCGTCTACTGCCGCTACAACTGCATCACGCATCTGCACATTGTCCGAATTTAATGCATTCTCATACCATTCTTCTAATGTCTGTCCCTGAAGTGCATTGTTTTCCTGCGGAGATGCAAACACATAATATTCACATGCCAATGGAATAATATACTGTCTTCCTTCATACTGTCCGGCGCCTAAAAGTGACTTTTGATAATCTCCATCTTTCCAGTAAGCATCTTCTTCCATATATTCATTCAGAGACGCAAATACTCCGCTTTGCATACTTTTGCTGATATTCGTAAACAACTGCGTATTTCGAAAAGACGCATCGATCTGTTCATCAGGATTGCCCAAAACATATAAATCCGCTCCTTTTCCTGACATCATTTCTGTTCGCAATTTTTGAAATTTCGTCTCCCGTTCCTGCGGTTCTGTCGGCAAATATGTTACTTTCACACCTTTTCCCGGATGCTGTGACATATAATAGCGCACAATATCTTTCGTAATGCCTTCATACATCTTTTCTGTCACAAGAGTCAACTGTTCTCCCTGTTTTTGACTGCCTTTTTTCTCTCTCATTTCGCCTGTGCTGCAGCCGGAAATCACCAAAATCACACTCAAAAACAACGCTGCTAACCATTTCTTTTTCATAGACTTCACCTCCGTGGATAGCTTAGATTTCTTGCTTATTAGAATAATTTTAGCATTTTCATTATAAAAAATCTGTGAATTATTTTGAAAATTATTCATTTCAAGATAATTCACAGACTATTTATTGTTTTTTATTTTATTATATATTTT
>NZ_QRVX01000061.1:0-11379 GCF_003458885.1 Coprococcus sp. AF21-14LB
GAATATAATCAAACATGGTATTGTATTTATGGGAAAATAGAAAAAGATGAAATGAAAAAAATTATAAATAATTTAAATTTTTTCTAAAAAATGTGTAAGGTTTTTAAAGTACAGTTGTCTAATATATAGAGGAGGTCATAAAAATGAAAAAAATAGTATCTTGTATTTTAGCAGCTGTGCTTACAGTGGGAACGGTTTGTTGTCCTGCTAAGGCGGTATTCGCCAGTGAAATTAATGCTGAAAAAACGAAATCAGAGGGATGTACAGATGTAGTTCCATATGGGCAGTACTTGCAATTGGGAAAGTCGGACATTACAAAGCTTGGAACCGGAAAGATTTATGCAAAAGGAAGAACTATCGCCCATACAACAGTTTCAAGAATATCAGTAGGTGTTCGTGTAGAACGTCTTATGGGAAATGCATGGGTGCAGCAGGATTATTTTTCTGCATCAAAAACTAACATTGACATGGTGGCAGCCAGTAAAACATTAACAGTACCGATTGGATATTTCTATCGTGTAAAGAGTATTCATGGAGCTAATACCGACAGCAGCAGTTCCTGGACGGATGGTCTGTACATTTAATTAATTGCTAATTCAGTAACTATCAACAAGATTATTTATCACACATCAATTAAGTTATTCAAGTAACCCGTCAACAATATGATTTTTGCAACAAGGGGCTCTGCCCGCCGCTTTCATAACATACAATACCAAATACCAAAAAACAATAATATGTAAACAACAAACCATACAGCTCTTAATGAGCAAAGATGAAAGCGGCGGGCAAAGCCCCTAAAAAATCATTTCTTTTCTTCTATAGATCAGCTTCAGTATAGCATTTCGGTAAAAGAATCACAAGAAATAAAGAAACAGTTTCCATACTTTGCGGAACTTTTAAATGCAGTAAAAGTATATAAAAGGTTTCGTGTCTGATAATAAAAAACACCTCTCCGAAACAATTAGATTTGTAACGGACAGGTATCTTTTCATAAAATATATACAAATATATGCACATCTATAAGACATGTCTTGTTTGTCAATTTGTTTACTTATTATCTTGTTGTTCTAATGCAAGTTTTAAAGCTGTAGCAAGCTGATCCGGACAGGAAGTTGATTTTGTTCCGCAGCGAATTCCTTCTAAACGGGAAATTGCTTCATGTACATTCATTCCCTGAATAAGAGATGCAACGCCTACTGTATTTCCCGGGCATCCGCCAACAAATTTAACTGACTTAATGATATCATCTTCGATTTCAAAAAGAATCTGCCGTGAGCAGACACCTTTTGGTGTGTACTCCATAATATGTTCCATGATAAAATCCTCCATTATTTATTGATTTATTTGCTAGGATATTATATCAAAGACATTTTAGGATTGCTACAATTATGTGAAATTTCTATAAATGTCTGCAATAATCGAGATTGTCTTTATACGGATATTATTGCTTGTAAAAGACTTAGAGAGTCTGTATAATAGCAGTAATTATGAGATAGATAAAAAGGAGATTCTAAGTTATGATAGGAATTATTGGAGCAATGCAGGATGAAGTAGAGACTCTGATCTCTGATATGAATGTAGAAGAAAAAACAGAATATGCATCTATGATTTTCCATAAGGGAAATCTATGTGGTCAGAATGTTGTAATTGTGAAGAGCGGCATTGGAAAAGTAAATGCTGCAATTTGTGCACAGGTTTTAGTAGATAAATTTCATGTGGATAAGCTGATTAATACAGGTATTGCAGGTTCATTAGATGCAGCAATTGATATCGGCGATATTGTTATTTCCACGGATATGGTTCAGCATGATGTGGATGCATCAACTTTTGGAGATCCGGTAGGACAGGTGCCAAACATGGATGTATTTTCCTTTCCAGCAGATAAAGAGCTTATAGAAAAAGCAGTCGAAGCGAATACAGAGGCAAATCCGGATATCCATACATATACTGGACGGATTGTCAGTGGAGATCAGTTTATATCGGATAATGCAGTCAAAGAAAGACTTGTGTCGCTCTTTGGGGCGAAGTGTACAGAGATGGAAGGAGCTGCGATTGGACATGCGGCATACTTGAATAAAGTTTCGTGTGTCATAATTCGTGCAATTTCGGATAAAGCCGACAATAGTGCAGAAGTAGATTATCCGGAGTTTGAAGCGAAGGCAATTATCCATTCTGTAAGGCTTGTGAAATGTCTTCTGAAAAAACTCGGCTAGGATGAAGAGCATCATTTGATAAGATGCGACAGAAATCAGTTGGCGGAATGTAGAAATGTGGCGAACGATTTGGACTCCCTTTCCTTCTTTTTTGCGATATAATGTGTGCACAGTGAAACACAGAGAAGAAAGAAGGAGGGAACAATTACAATGTTAAGAACAATGGTAGATTATAATGTAATGTTCTATGTAATGGGAGTTGTGGCTGCAATAGGCGTTTGCAGTAAACTGGTTTCTCAATTTGCACTGAAGAGACTTGTGCGTGCATCTGGAAACATGAATAAGAGTACACATAAGCTGATGAAACTAATGAGAGCAAAATACGAACATGCCTGTATGGTCAGCGACAAGGTACAGAATGTTGGGGCGTTTGTAGACAAGTACGTTTTTGAATATCGAATTTTAGGGCTTCGTCTGCATACATGGCAGCAGATGCAAAAGCAGACAATGTGGATGAGTGCATTGCTCGGTGTGCTCGGTGCGTGGATGCATTATTATGTGTATGGCATGGGAGAAGCAATTTATCGATATGCGGGAAGTGGTGCAGTGCTGATGATGCTTTTGTTTCTTTTGCATGTTACAACTGATGAGAAATATCTGTTAAAATCTTCTAAAACATATATGATAGATTATCTGGAAAATGTTTGTGCACATCGATATGAGAAGCTATATCAAAAAGAGACAGCGATGAGATCTTCTTGTGAGCGGGAGCAACTTGTGAGTGAAGAAATACAGAAGAATGGAGAAATTTTTCTTTGCGAGCCCATGGCAGATACAAAAGAAGAGAGCAGCAAAGAGGAGATATCTCCGGAGGCAGTACAGATACAGGAAGCACTTGCAAAAACAACTGCAGAAATGAATTTACAGATGGAAACATCGGACAGAGTTTTAACGGAAGAGAAGGAGCGGATCGAAGCAGAGGCTGATGCAGTACCGAGAGAGGCAATGATTCGGGAGATTTTGGAAGAATTTTTAGCGCAGCGTACATAAATTCAGATGTCTGTCTTGCGAAACGAATAAGGGTTTGCTAAATATATCACAGTAAGGGTTTTTACAACTTCTTACTGTGATATTGTATTTCTTCAGAGGATAGGATATCCGGATCAGAGATAAAAAGGAGTGTAGATCTATGGCAAAAGTAACATTTGATTATGCAAAAGCGAATACATTTATCGGCGAACATGAAGTAGATAGCATGAAAGCATTAGCAGAGGAGGCAAAGAAACTGCTTCTGTCAAGAGAGGGAGCGGGCAATGATTTTCTTGGATGGATTGACCTGCCGGTTGATTATGATAAAGAGGAATTTGCAAGAATTCAGGCAGCAGCTGAGAAGATCAAACAGGATTCAGAAGTGCTGGTTGTCATTGGAATTGGCGGTTCTTATCTTGGTGCACGAGCTGCTATTGAATTTTTGAGACACAATTTTTATAATATGGTTTCAAAAGAGATTCGCAAGACACCAGAGATTTATTTTGTAGGTAATAGTATTAGCAGTACATATATCAAACATTTAATCGATGTAATCGGAGATCGTGATTTCTCTGTGAATATTATTTCCAAATCAGGAACAACAACAGAGCCGGCGATTGCATTCCGTATTTTTAAAGAGATGTTAGAGAAGAAATATGGAAAGGCAGAAGCTTCAAAAAGAATTTATGCGACAACGGATAAAGCGCGTGGAGCATTGAAAGGGCTTGCAACGGAGGAAGGATATGAGAGCTTTGTTGTACCGGATGATGTCGGAGGACGTTTTTCTGTGCTGACAGCAGTAGGACTGCTTCCGATCGCGGTTAGTGGAGCTGATATTGAGAAATTAATGGAAGGAGCTGCATCAGGAAGAGAACTTGCGTTGGAAAAACCATTTGAAGAAAATGATGCACTGAAATATGCAGCAATCCGCAATATTTTACACCGCAAAGGAAAGTCAGTAGAAGTTTTGGCGAATTATGAACCGAGTCTTCATTATGTAAGTGAATGGTGGAAACAGCTCTATGGAGAAAGCGAAGGAAAAGATCAGAAAGGTATTTTCCCGGCAGCAGTGGATCTGACAACAGACCTTCATTCTATGGGACAGTTTATTCAGGATGGTTCCCGTATTATGTTTGAGACCGTTGTAAATGTGGAAAAATCACAGGAAGAGTTGTATATTCAGGAGGAAAAAGAAGATTTAGACGGATTGAATTATCTGGCAGGAAAGAGCATTGATTTTGTCAATAAGAGTGCAATGAATGGTACAATTCTTGCGCATACAGACGGATCCGTTCCAAATCTTATGGTAAATGTTCCTGAACAAAATGAATTTTATCTTGGACAGCTTTTCTATTTCTTTGAATTTGCATGTGGTGTCAGCGGATATATTTCAGGCGTGAACCCATTTAACCAGCCGGGCGTAGAGAGCTATAAGAAAAATATGTTTGCGCTTCTTGGAAAACCTGGATTTGAAAAAGAACGCGAAGAGTTATTAAAGAGACTTTAATATACAATAGAAAATGGGAGACGGAGCGATAAGCTCCGTCTTTCGTGTACGGAGGAAGGAAATCATTGTTATCAAATCAAGTATTGCATAAAATTATTAAAGATATTGAAAGAATTTCAGGTGCACAGTGTTCTGTCTGGAATATGGAGGGAAAATGCATTGCGGGGGTTGAAAATACAACAGCTGTAATGAACCGGGAAGTACAGGAAGTTATTGAAGATGTTGCATGGCTGACAATGAAGTCAGTAAATAAAAACGTTTATTTCGTTGTATCGGACGAAGGGATTCCGGTACAGATTTTGGCTTTGAAAGAGTATACGGGAGACTGTCAGTTAGTAGGAGAGATGGCGGTAAGTCAGCTTGAAAATCTGCAGCAGGCATATAAGGAACATTTGGATAAGAACAGATTTATTCAAAATCTGCTTTTAGATAATCTTCTGCTTGCGGATATTTACAATCAGGCAAAGCGGCTTCATGTAGAGAGTGATACAAAAAGAGCGGTCTTTTTGATTGAACCAAAGACATCAGATGATGCAATGGTCATGGAAATGCTTCGGGGAATCTATGCCGGAGATACGAAAGATTTCGTGACAGCAGTCAGCGAAGGAAGTATGATTTTGATTAAGGCGCTTGAAGAATCAGAAGGATATGAGGCTCTTTTGAAAATTGCAAAGACGATTGTAGATATGATGGAAACAGAAGCGATGGTAAATGTGCGTGTTGCATATGGTACTATTGTGAATGAACTGAAAGATGTTTCTAAGTCATACAAAGAAGCAGGAATGGCGCTGGATGTTGGAAGGATTTTCTATGCAGAGAGAAGTGTTCTTGCCTATAATGAGCTTGGAATTGGACGCTTGATCTATCAGCTTCCGGTATCGCTTTGTGAAATGTATCTTCAGGAAGTATTTGAAGGTAAATGCGTAGATCAGTTTGATGAAGAAACGATTGCAGCAGTCAATAAGTTTTTTGAAAATAATCTAAATATTTCAGAGACAGCAAGACAGTTATATCTGCACCGAAATACTCTGGTATATCGATTGGAAAAAATACAGAAAATGACAGGGCTTGACGTAAGGACGTTTGATGATGCGCTGACATTTAAGATTGCGATGATGGTTTCTGAGCATTTGAAATTCTTAAAACAGAGAGAATAATATGCTGTGTGCGACAACAAGAATGACTTGTCTTTGATAATTTGCTGTGCTAAAATGAAAAGAATCAGAAAATAGATAAGACAGGAGGTTGTTTGCATGGTCAATTTATATAAAAACGGTGTATATTTAGTAAATGGAACAGAGTTACTTGAAGACAGACCGGATATCGAAGCGGTATTAAAACAACGAACAGGAAAATCTGTATCACAGAGCGAGGCGGAAAAAGAAACAATTGCTTATCAGATTTTGGAAGCACACAATCTGTCCGGGAATATGGAACGTCTCCAGATTCGGTTTGATAAACTGACATCTCATGATATTACTTTTGTCGGAATTATCCAGACAGCGAGAGCATCCGGACTTGAGCGTTTTCCAATGCCGTATGTGTTGACAAATTGTCATAACAGTCTCTGTGCGGTAGGCGGTACCATTAACGAAGATGATCATATGTTTGGACTGACATGTGCGAAGAAATACGGTGGTGTCTATGTGCCGCCGCATCAGGCGGTTATTCATCAGTTTGCCAGAGAGATGCTCGCAGGAGGCGGGAAAATGATTCTCGGCTCGGACAGCCATACGAGATACGGAGCACTCGGTACGATGGCAATGGGAGAAGGCGGGCCGGAGCTTGTAAAACAGCTTTTAAATAAAACATATGATATCAAACGTCCGGAAGTGATTGCTGTATATCTGGATGGTGAGCCGATCAAAGGTGTTGGTCCACAGGATGTTGCGTTAGCATTATTGGCGCGACATTTAAAAATGGTTATGTCAATAATAAAGTAATGGAGTTTGTCGGCCCTGGGGTGGAAAAGCTAAGCGCAGATTTCCGAATCGGAATAGATGTTATGACAACGGAGACAACTTGTCTGTCTTCTATTTGGAAAACAGATGATGTTATCCGGGAATTTTATGACATTCATGGAAGAACGGAAGACTATCGGCAGTTGGAACCTGGGGAAATTGCTTACTATAACGGAGCTGTCTATGTAGATCTTGGAAGTATCCGACCGATGATTGCAATGCCGTTCCATCCAAGCAATACATATACGATTGAAGAGCTGAATCAAAATCTGGACGATATTCTCCATGAAGTAGAGAAAAATGCGCTTGTGAGCCTTGAAGGGGCAGTAGCGTATTCGCTTCAGGATAAAATCCGCAATGGAAAACTATATGTGGAGCAGGGAATTATTGCGGGATGTGCCGGAGGCGGTTTTGAGAATATTTGTGCAGCGGCAGATATTGTCCGCGGCAGAAATATCGGTTGTGATGAATTTACATTTAGTGTGTATCCTGCAAGCATGCCAATTTATATGGAATTAGTTAAAAATGGTGCGGCGGCAGAATTGATGGCAGCAGGAGCTGTATTGAAAACAGCATTTTGCGGTCCTTGTTTCGGAGCGGGAGATACACCTGCCAATGGTGCATTCAGTGTTCGTCATTCTACAAGAAATTTCCCGAATCGGGAGGGATCTAAACTTCAGAATGGTCAGATAGCTTCAGTTGCACTTATGGATGCAAGATCTATTGCAGCAACTGCCGCAAATCAGGGCTATTTGACACCGGCAACAGATTTTGATATAGAATACAGACAGCGCAAATACTATTTTGATAAAACAATTTATGCAAACAGAGTATTTGACAGTCATGGAAAAGCAGATCCATCTGTGGAGATTAAATTCGGACCTAATATTAAAGACTGGCCGGAAATGTCGGAGCTTCCGGAGAATCTTCTGTTAAAAGTAGTATCTGAAATACATGATCCGGTTACAACAACAGATGAGTTGATTCCATCCGGAGAGACGTCTTCTTATCGTTCAAATCCGCTTGGACTGGCAGAATTTGCTCTGTCCAGAAAAGATCCGGAATATGTTGGACGCGCAAAAACAGTGCAGGCAGCACAAAAAGCGATTGAAGCCGGAAGCTGTCCGTTGGAAGTATTAGAAGAATTAAAGCCGGTAATGGCTAAGGTTAAGGAAAAATTTCCGGAAGCAGGAGAGGGAAATCTAGGAATTGGAAGTACAATTTTTGCAGTAAAACCGGGAGATGGGTCAGCCCGTGAGCAGGCGGCTTCCTGCCAGAAGGTACTTGGAGGATGGGCGAATATTGCAAATGAATACGCAACAAAGCGCTATCGGTCCAATCTGATCAACTGGGGAATGCTTCCATTCCTTACAGAAGAAAAAGATACTGCGCTATCATTCCGGAACGGAGATTATATTTATGTGCCGGAAATCCGCAGAGCTATTGAAGAAAAAGAAGTATCGGTAAAAGCTTATGTGGTTGGTACAGAACTGAAAGAAATTCAGCTGGCACTGGGAGAGCTGACAGATAATGAACGAGAGATTATCCGAAAGGGATGCCTGATTAATTATTACCGCGGATAAATAAAATATAAAAATTTTAATATTTTGTGCAACATTGTCCCCTTTTTGTTACTCTATATGTATGACAGAGTAATGAAAGGGGGATTTTTATGTATGAAACTGATCAAGAGACGAATCTATTTCTTGTTAAGCGAGCAAAGAAAGGCAGTACAGAGGCTTTTGCAGAATTATATGAGCAGATTTATATAGATTTATACCGGTTTGCGCTGTATACAATGGGACATAAGCAGGATGCGGAAGATGCGGTGAGTGAAACGGTAATTGCGGCATATGAGAATCTTCCGCAATTAAGAAATGAGAAGGCATTTCATGCATGGATTTTTAAGATTCTTGTGAATATTTGTAATAAAAAATTGCGTCAGAAGGTAGAAAGACCGATTGAAGAGCGGCCGGAAGAGTCAGAGCATCCGGATTATGCACAGGCATATGATGTGAAGAATGCATTTCAGGAGTTATCAGAGGAAGAGAGAGAGATTGTGGGGTTAACTGTATTTGGAGGATATACGAGTTTGGAACTTGGACAAATGCTTGGAATTAATTCTAACACAGTACGTTCTAAGAGAAGTCGGGCGCTTGACAAGCTTTCCAAGAAGCTGAAGTTTTAAAGGAGGTTTGAAGTATGGATAATAACGAGAAGAAGATTGTAGAGAATTTGGATTATATGACACAGGATACAGAAGTACCGGAATCTCTTAAGCCTGAGAATGTTGAAAAGATGCTGCGGGATCATCAATTAGAACAAAAGAAATCAAAGAAAGCATTTCATTGGAAACAAGCATATACAAGGGCAGCGGCAGCGGCTGTATTTCTGGCAGTGATCGGAGCAGCGGCATCGGCGCTGAAAGTAGATCGGACAGCGGGGCTTGTGTCAGATTATGTTCCGGGGCTTGACAGTGGAAGAAGAGAAGCTCAGACATCTATTTTATGCGCGGAGAATTATGATAAAGTCTATAACTATATTCAGGCGAATGCAGAACAAATGGAAAAAGTAAATGAATCTTTTGCGTATGATACGAGCCTTTATTCTGGCGCGCGGAGAGAGGATGGGATAGCAATTGCCGAGAATACAGATGCAGCACCGAAAGGTCAGGGATATTCTGATACGAATGTAAGGACAGAAGGAATTGCTGAAGGCGACATCGTGAAGACGGACGGCGAATTTCTGTATATTCTGAAAGATACACTGGCACAGATTAATATTGTTGATATTCGTGAGGAAGAGATGAAATCAGTAGCAACGATTGATCTTGAGAAAGGGATGCAGGGAGCAGAACTTTATGTACAGGGAAAACAGCTGATCGTGCTTGGAGTCATACAGGAAGAAGCAGAGGATTCTGTTTATCAGGAAAAGACATGTGTTTTGACTTATGATATTCAGGATCGGGAAAATATAAAAGAGATCGGACGCGTCACACAGTCCGGAAGTTATGACAGCTCGCGAATTTCTGACGGATATTTATATGTGTTCAGTAATTTCTATGCATCAGCGGATTGCAAGAAAAATGAGCCGGAGTTATATGTTCCGGAAGTAGAGGAAAAACTTATTGAACCAAATAAAATTTTGCTGCCATTGGAAGAGAGCGGGAATATGTATTATGTTGCATCCTCAATTAATCTGGAAGAACCGAATAATATTGTAGACAGCAAGGGGATTTTCCATAATGGAGGAATGACATATGTAAGTTCCGATCATATTTATCTTTGTGAGACGTCTCGGGACGAAGAAGGAGCAATTTCCACATGTATCAGAAAGATTTCTTATGAAGATGGAAAGCTTGACGGTAAGGCAGCTGCTAATGTGGACGGAAGATTAGAAGATTCGTTTTCAATTGACGAATATAACGGATATCTTCGCATGGTTGTAATGAAAGATGATCAGGTGAGTCGTGTAGAACCGCTTCTTCGTGAATTGGAAGAAGAGAAAGAGGTAGAAGCAGAAGAAAGTAATGCGCTTTATGTGTTGGATCAGAACTTGAAGATTGTTGGAAGTATTGAAGGAATTGCTCCGGGAGAGAGAATTTATTCAGCAAGATTTATGGAGGATACGGCGTATTTCGTAACGTTTAAGGAAGTAGATCCGTTATTTTCGGCAGATTTATCCGATCCAATGAATCCGAAACTGATTGGAAGTCTAAAGATCCCTGGATTTTCAGAGTATCTGCATCCGTATGGAGAAGGATTATTACTTGGTATCGGAATGGATGTGGATGAATCCGGTGTCACAACAAATGGAGTGAAGATTTCTATGTTCGATATTTCAGATCCGGCAGATGTGAAAGAAATTCATAAGACAGTTCTGGAAAATGTGTATGGAAGCGCTGCACTTTATGACTATAAAGCGGTACTCATTGATGAGGAGAAGAACATGATTGGATTCCCGGCATATGGTGAGAATGAGAAATACTATGTATTTAACTATCATCCGGAAGCCGGATTTGAAAAAGCTATGGAGGAAGAGATCAACAATACATCGTGGATGGATGCTAAGGGACTCTATTCGGGAGAACGTTTGTATATTGTTGGGGGAAATGTAATCGAATCTTACCAGATACCGACTTATAAAAAGGTTGACGATATACTTCTTCCATAGTAAATTAACAGAAAATAAAGATAAAATAAATAATATAACAAATAAAATTAAAAATATTTCAAAATAGTATTGACAAAATAGAATCCGGATGGTATTATAAAGTCAACCTAATCAAAGAAAACTAATTCAATAATTTCCGAAACGGAAACAATTCAATTTTCAAGTAAGAAGAATCGCTTCCGGGAACAAAATTCAAAGTTATTTCTGACGAGAAAGGAAGTAACAGGAAAGAATTTAAAAAAGAGGAAGAATGATAAATCTGAAAAGGAAATAGAATAGTTTTCAAGTAAGAAAAAGAAAAGTAGATTTGATTGGAATATAACGGAAGGAGGCTTTGACCATTGGATGTAGAGCAGACAATTCAATATGTGAGTGGTATGGTAAATACAAGTTCCTGTAGTGAAAGCCTTTACCATAGATTATAATCCAAATCAAAGTAGAATAATCAGCTAATTCGGAGAGAAATTATTGGATTAAAAAAGATTCTCAGATAAGTATTTACAAACATATTGAAAAGACAATACCACAATAAATCAAAGAATAACTTAGACGAATG
>NZ_QRVX01000062.1:0-11272 GCF_003458885.1 Coprococcus sp. AF21-14LB
AATATATAATTGCATTTATAGATGCAAGCCTTTATTATTAAAATAAGGAACAAAATATGATAATTTTGCGAAATAATAATTTGAAAGGCGGAATTAAAAATGGATTACGGAAAAGAATCTTTGAAAATGCACTATGATTTAAAAGGAAAGATTGAGATGGTGTCAAGAGCAGCGGTAGATTCAAAAGAAGCGCTGAGTCTTGCTTATACACCTGGTGTTGCAACACCTTGTCTGGAAATTCAGAAAGATATAAACAAAAGCTTTGAACTGACAAGAAGATGGAATACAGTTGCAGTTGTGACAGACGGAACTGCAGTTCTCGGACTTGGGGATATTGGCCCGGAAGCCGGAATGCCGGTTATGGAAGGAAAATGTGTTCTTTTTAAAGAATTCGGCGGCGTAGATGCAATTCCGCTTTGTGTAAGAAGTAAAGATGTGGATGAAATTGTAAATACAGTACGTCTTCTGGCAGGAAGTTTTGGCGGTGTAAATCTGGAAGATATTTCTGCACCGAGATGTTTTGAGATTGAGCAGAAATTAAAAGAATGCTGCGATATTCCGATTTTCCATGACGATCAGCATGGAACAGCGGTAATTACACTGGCAGGAGTGATCAATGCGCTGAAGCTTGTCGGAAAGAAATTGGAAGACGTGAAGATCGTTACATCAGGAGCCGGAGCAGCAGGAATTGCGATTATTAAACTGTTAATGGCGATGGGACTGAAAAATGTTATTATGACAGACCGGATGGGTGCTATCTATAAGGGACGTGAGAATCTGAATGCAATCAAAGCAGAGATGGCAGAGATTACGAATTTTAATCAAGAGAAAGGAACTCTGGCAGAAGTAATCAAAGGCGCAGATGTATTTATCGGAGTTTCAGCACCGGGTACACTGACAGGAGATATGGTACGCACAATGGCAAAAGATCCGATTGTATTTGCGTGTGCAAACCCAACACCGGAGATTTTCCCTGAGGAAGCGAAAGCAGCAGGCGCAGCAGTGGTTTCTACAGGACGATCTGACTTCCCGAATCAGGTAAACAATGTACTTTGCTTCCCGGGAATTTTCCGTGGTGCGCTTGATGTGAGAGCATCTGAGATTAATGATGAGATGAAGATCGCAGCGGCATATGCGATTGCAGGACTTGTTAGTGATGAAGAATTAAATGCAGATTATATCCTTCCAATGGCATTTGATAAGCGAGTAAAAGATGCCGTTGCAAAAGCAACAGCAGAAGCAGCAATCAAGAGCGGCGTGGCAAGAGTATAGAATAGATTAGAAAAATATAGCAGGGTGCAGAGAGCGTTAGAATGCTTTTTCTGCACCTGTTTTTTATGGATTAAAAATAATTGTTGTGCAGATATGTAATGGTAACAAATATATCGGAAAACAAAAAAAGAAGTGCTACAATCGTAACACTTCTTTGTACGTGCGCTAGAGGATTCGAACCCCCGACCTTCTGGTCCGTAGCCAGACGCTCTATCCAGCTGAGCTAAGCACACATGGATGTTTGTTTTGTTGTGTCGCTCACAACACTGATAATTATATGGCATGATTGTGTATTTGTCAATACTTTTTTTGAAAAAATTTTATTCAGCAATTTTGCACTATTTTTAATCAGAATTTTTGGTGATTTTTTGCGGTTGAATTATGGGGAAAATCAATTCTGTCACTTAGATTTGCGCTGTTGGGAGTGGAAAAATCAGAGGCTCCTAATTCTCCGCAGAAAAGCAGGAGCACTCTGAATAGTAAATATTATTCAGAGGAGTATTTTCCAAGAAATTCCTGTATCCTCGTATTGTCGGAAGAAAAGACTTCTTGCGGAGTTCCTTCTAAAGTAATATGACCTTGTTCCATAAAAATCATTTTGTCTGCAACTTTACGGGCGAAATTTATTTCATGTGTGACAATGATCATTGTCATATGTTCTGCGGCAAGATCTTTGATGATTTTTAGAATTTCTTCAGTTAGTTCCGGATCCAGTGCAGAAGTCGGTTCATCAAAGAAAAGGATCTGCGGTTTTACAGCAAGAGCACGGGCAATGGATACACGCTGCTGTTGTCCGCCGGAGAGCTGATATGGATAAGCATCCGCTTTGTCTTCCAGTCCCATTTTAGCAAGAAGTATCCGGGCTTCCTGATACACTTCCTCTTTTGGTCGGTGCTGCACCCGGATAGGGGCGTCAGTGATATTTCTGATAACAGAAAAATGTGGAAACAGATTAAAATTCTGGAAGACCAAACCAAAGCAGGATTGGATTTCTTTTAAGGTGTGTTTTGGTGGAAAAAGGAGTCTGCCCTGTTCCGTCCAAAATGCTTTTTGTCCCATATAGCATACTTCTCCTGAGGTAATGGATTCCAACATTGCAGCGCAGCGGAGTAATGTTGATTTTCCGGAGCCGGAAGGGCCGATAATTGCAACGATTTCACCTTTTGCAACAGAGAGTGATACATCCCGGAGTACGGGAATGCCTTCGAATTCTTTATTTATATGTTTCATTTCTAAAAGTTTCATTCCAGTACCTCCTAGCGATAATAGTTTAATCTTTTTTCGAATTGTTCCATACAAAAGGCAACCGTATAGTTAAAAATAAAATAAAAAATTCCTGCAATAAAGAATGGAAGGATAGTAGTTTGAGCGGCAGCAATTTGTTTTGCAACACCAAACATTTCAATGTAAGAAAGCGAATAGACAAGTGATGTATCTTTGACAAGGGTAATTACTTCATTTGTGACAGAGGGAAGGATAACTTTCACCACCTGCGGCAAAATGATATACAGGAATGTCTGGACTTTAGAATATCCGAGCAGAGCAGCTGCTTCATACTGACCTTTTGGGATGGCTTCCATTCCGGAACGGTAAATTTCAGCGAAATAGGCAGCATAATTTAAGGAAAAACCGAGCAGGATTGCAGTTAGCTTATAGCCTCCGATATTCATTTGCCATAAGTAATAAGGAGCGAAATACCATACGAGAAGCTGTAACATCAGCGGAGTTCCGCGCATGATAGAAATATAGCTATTGATTATCCAACGGACAGGTTTATGTCTGCTTACTTTTCCGAAATAGACAAACATTCCAAGAGGCAGAGAAAATAGTAGCGTGAAAAAGAAAATCAGGCACGTCTGTCCAAACCCGGCAGTCATTTGTTTTAAGATTGTATCAAAGCTCATAGAGATTCCTCCCAAAGAGAGATTTTATTTTAATGTTACCATATCTGTAATGTCATATTTTTCTGCTAATGCGGCAACAGTACCGTCTTCTGTCAATTGTTCTAAATCTGCATTTACGATATCACATAATTCCTGATTGCCTTTTTTAAATCCAATCGCATATTGTTCCGTGTTGAGCGATTTGTCCAGGATTTTAAAGCCTTCTCCGCGGGATTTCATCTGATAATTGGCAACACCGATATCAATAGCAAGGGCGTCAAGGGCGCCAGCCTGGAGTTCTGTAAAAGCAGTATTGTAATCGGCAAATTCATTCAGAGAACGAAAAGTATCAGCTAATGCCTTCTGACCGCTATCTTCTTCACTTTGCAGCAAACTGAGAGCTGCGCTTGCGGCCTGAACGCCTACAATCTTTCCGGAGAGATCTTCTAAAGAAGTGATTCCGGAAGCTTCGGAAACAACGATGACTTGACTGTTGTCAACATATGGAATGGAAAAGGTATAATCATCTTCCCGACCGTTCATTGTAAAACCGTTCCAAATGCAGTCGATAGAACCAGAGTCCAGTTCCATATCTTTGGAATCCCAGCTGATTGGTTTTTTTACCAGTTTCCACCCTTCCAGCTTACAGACTGCTTCTGCTAATTCTAAGTCAAAACCGGTGTATTCACCATTATCATCCAGATATCCATATGGCGGATACTCTGCGTCAAAGCCAACAGTAAAAGTCTGTTGTGAGTCAGCAGCTTTTGATTCAGGAGATGCAGAATTTTTCTTTGGTGCAGAACCGGAGGCGCTGCATCCGATCAGCAGTGAAGCAGTTAATATAGTTCCAGTCAGCATAACTAAAAGTTTCTTTTTCATAAATAAATCCTCCTTTAAATACGTTAGTGTATTAGCGATTGACTACTTTACTGTGATAAATTAATAAAGATATTATCATAAATAAAAAAAGTTGTCAATGTAATTGAAAAAAAGAATTATGAGTAAAATCAACAAAAAAAATCTATAAAACAAGCATTTACTTTACAAAATAGACAAAATATCGTAGAATAAAACTATTCACAGGAGTAGAAATGGGAATATTGGAGGTAATGCGATATGAAAGGTAATGTAATTGTAGGACAGTCCGGAGGCCCTACTGCGGCAATTAATTCCAGTCTGGCAGGTGTTTACCGAACTGCAATCGAGCGCGGCGCCAAGAAAGTTTATGGAATGAGAAATGGAATCCAGGGACTGCTGGAAGAGCGATATGTAGATTTATCAGAGCATATTACAAATGATTTGGATGTGGAGCTTTTAAAGCGCACACCGGCGGCTTATCTTGGCTCATGTCGATATAAATTGCCGGAGATTCATGAGGATCAGTCAGTGTATGAGAAGATTTTTGGAATTCTTGAGAAGCTTGAAATAGAAGCTTTTATTTATATAGGCGGAAATGATTCTATGGATACGATTAAAAAGTTATCGGACTATGGAATATTGACTGGAAAACAGTGTAAATTTGTTGGCGCACCAAAGACAATTGATAATGATCTGGCGCTGACGGATCATACACCGGGTTTTGGAAGCGCCGCCAAGTACATTGGCACATCTGTAAAAGAAATCATCCGTGACGGAGAGAGTTTAATCTATCCGAAGGGACTTGTAACAATTGTGGAAATTATGGGAAGAAACGCAGGATGGCTGACCGGTTCTGCATGTCTTTCAGAGGGGGAAGACTGTGAAGGACCTGATATGATCTATCTTCCGGAGATTCCATTCGATTTGAATGAATTTTTAGCAAAAGTAAAAAAACAGTTAGAAAAGAAACATTCTGTTGTTGTGGCAGTTTCAGAAGGAATCAAGCTGGCAGATGGAAGATATGTATGTGAACTTGGCTCCGGAGTGGACTTTGTAGATGCATTTGGTCATAAGCAACTGTCAGGAACAGCGAACTATCTGGCAAGCTTTGTGGCGGGAGAGATTGGTTGTAAAACACGTTCTATTGAACTGAGTACACTGCAAAGAGCCGGCTCTCATATTGCATCAAGGGTAGACGTACTAGAGGCACAGCAGGCAGGAGGAGCGGCAGTGATGGCGGCGGATGAAGGAGACAGTGGCGTTATGGTTGTATTTGAGAGGGTGTCCGATGATCCGTATCAGGTTCGTACAGAAGTAAAGAATGTGCATAAAATTGCCAATGATGAACGGGTTGTTCCGAGAGAATGGGTAAATGAAGAAGGAACATATGTGACAGCGGAATTTAAGCGTTATGTCAGACCGCTGATTCAGGGAGATGTCTCTCCGGTTATGGTAGATGGTATTCCGAGGCATTTGAGAAGACCGTTCAAATGTTAATATTTTAAGGATTAAGGAAGAGGCTAAAATAGGACAATAAAAAAGAGAAATCTGTTGATATATTTCTCTTTTTGTTATGATAGTCTAAAAAGGGAGGATGCCGGGTAATCAATTTGATTCCCGGCATGTATTATGAAAAAGTTTGCTCTATAATGAAGTTTATTGCTTCTTTATTGATATACTTAGTATATAATTGAAACGTGAAAAAACAGTGATATAGAAATGAAGCTTTTTATAATAAAAGATGAACAAAATATGAACATCTCAAAATTCCCTTGAAATTCTTAGTGCTTGCGATAGGCAAACTTCGGAAGTCCGTTTTCTTTTGGAATGTTGACCTCTCCTTCAATGAGTGGACGGGCATAGGTAATAAAATCATCTGAAAGATCAGAACCATCCCGGATGATCCATTCAGCGGGAACGGTTTTCTCCTGATTGCAGATATGATTTACATCTTCAGTTGTAAAGCGAAGCTCATAAGGAGAATCGGACACACGGGAAAATGCAATCATTTTTCCGGTTTCGCCAGAAATGGCAGCATCTACTGCAAATGCTCCAGAGGAGACAGCTTCTGAAAGATCAGTTTCTGAAAGCATTGCGGAAGAACAGCGCTGACAAACATTGAGTTCAATAGAGCGCACTTTAACACCGAGACGGTCTTTTACAAAGTTTTCAAGATATTTTCCGGAACCGGACAGCATTTTGTGACCAAATGTATCGGTACCTACGTTACTTGCATATTCACAGATGAATATACCGGTTTGATCGTGAATTCCTTCGGAGATACAAACAACAAGATTAGAAGTTGTCTGTAAAGCAGTTTCCACTTTTGAGATAAAGTCTTCCGGATCAAAATTAGCTTCCGGCAAATAAACAAGAACTGGATTATCACCTTCGAATTTTCGTGCCAAAATACTTGCCGCAGTCAACCAGCCAGCATGGCGTCCCATGATTTCTACGATGGTAACAGATTTTTTATTATCGTATACAGAAGCATCGACCGCAATTTCCCGAACAGTTGATGCGACATACTTAGCAGCGCTTCCAAAACCTGGTGTATGATCTGTCATTACAAGGTCGTTGTCAATTGTTTTTGGAACACCAATAAAACGGATTGGGCTTTCTATGGAGGCGGCATAGCGGGAAAGCTTGCTGACTGTATCCATAGAATCATTTCCTCCGATATAGAAGAAATATCCAATCTGAAGTGCGTCGAATTTCTGAAACAGTGTTGGGTATACCGGATCGGAAAGATCTTCCGGAAGTTTATAGCGGCAGGAACCAAGATAAGAACCAGGAGTTGTTTTCAGAAGTTCCAGTTCTTTACTTTCAAGAAGCGGACGCATATCCATAATCGTATCGTGTAAAAATCCTTCGATTCCATTTATCATACCGTAAACGTGTTCAATGTCATCTGTTTTGTTAAGGCCTGCAGAAACAACGCCATACAGGCTTCCATTGATGACAGCAGTAGGACCGCCGGACTGGCCGACAATCATATTTTTCTTCATATGTATTCATCCTCCAGATAATAAAAATAAGTTTCTTACTACATATTAAAGGAAGAAGTAAAAATTTACAACAATAATAGTTGGAAAAATGTAAAGGATGTTTTATACTGTTAGATATTAAAGTGGAGGAGAATTACTATGAAATATATATCATTTGCCATCCCGTGCTATAATTCACAGGACTATATGGCCCGTGCTGTGGATTCGGTATTGGAAGGCGGCGAGGATGTGGAAGTGCTTATTGTAAATGACGGTTCAAAGGATGACACGCTGAAGATTGCCAGATCCTATGAAGAAAAATATCCAACGATCGTTAAAGTGATCGATAAGGAGAATGGGGGACATGGAGATGCCGTTAATGCTGGGCTTCGAAGTGCTTCAGGCAAGTATTTTAAAGTGGTAGACAGTGATGACTGGATTGATAGTGAGGCACTGAAAAAAGTACTTGAGACGCTTCATAAGTTTGAGGAAGAAGACAGAAAAGTAGATATGATAATATCAAACTATGTCTATGAAAAGGAAGGTGCAGAACATAAAAAAGTAATCCATTACCGCAATGCCCTTCCGGAAGAGCAGATTATTGGCTGGAATGAAGCCGGACACTTTCATATTGGACAATATATTTTAATGCACTCGGTAATTTACCGGACAGAACTTCTGAAACTGTGCCAGTTAGAATTACCGAAGCATACATTCTATGTAGATAATATTTATGTATACTATCCATTACCGCATGTATCAACACTTTATTATCTGGATGTGAATCTGTATCGATATTATATCGGACGGGAAGACCAGTCTGTCAATGAGAAAGTAATGATCGAGCGCGTGGATCAGCAGATTTTTGTGACAAAGACAATGATCGATATGTATAAGATGAAAATGGTTCCGAACAAGAAGCTTCGAAGCTATATGACCAATTATCTTGCGATTATGATGACAGTTTCTTCTATCCTGCTGATTCGCTCAAAGAAAGAAGAGAATCTTCAGAAGAAAAAAGAACTATGGGAATACTTGAAGAAGAGCGAATACAAAACATACTGGAAAATTCGCTATGGTATTTTGGGACAGACAATGAACCTTCCGGGGAAATCAGGACGAAAGATTTCTGTGCTTGGTTATAAGGTGGCACGCAGATTATTTGGGTTTAATTAAACAGGAATGTATAAAGAGAACTGCCATTGTACATACTCTAAAAGAAAAAAGGAGTATGTATGATGGCAGTTCAATTTTGTGAAAGTAAGACGAAAGAAAATTTAATGAAAGCTTTTGCGGGAGAAAGCCAGGCGCGCAATCGATATACATTTGCGGCAAAAAAAGCACGAGAACTTGGATATGAATCCATTGCACAGGTATTTGAATTCACAGCAGAGCAGGAGCGGGCACATGGGGAACGTTATTACCAACTGTTAAATGCTCTTGCAGGAGAAACCGTTACTGTGGATGGAACGTATCCGGTTGATATTGCAGAAGATATCTGTGAGCTTCTTGACAAGGCAGAACACAATGAATTTGAAGAGTATGAACATGTATATCCGCAGTTTGCACAGATTGCGAAAGAAGAAGGATTTATGGAAGCAGCGTCAGCCTTTACAATGATCGGTGAAGTAGAACAGATGCATGGAAAGCGGTTCAGAAAACTGGCAGAGCTTCTGAGAGCAAATCAATTTGATAAAAGTACAGAAGAAGAGAAGTGGATGTGTTTAAACTGCGGTTACATCCATACCGGAACGCAAGTGCCGCCAAATTGTCCATCCTGTCATTACGAGAAAGGATATTTTATTCCCCTGTCATTTGCACCGTTTCAAGGGAATATAGTGTGTTAAAGAGAAATAAGAGGTATATCTGTGGAAAATCAGAAAGCAGAAGCGCTTTTAAATCTGGCAGCAGATGCGACAACGGAAGAGCTGAAAAAAGCAGAAGAATTATCCGTTGGGTATGATGAGGGAAAAGGAATCTGGGAGATTATTATAAAATATTCCGGAACACTGGAAGAAACGAAAAAACTGGCCGAAGCAGTTGTAGAACTTCAGGGAGGATTTGCGGTTGTGACGGTAAAGAAGACAAATCTTGAAGCATTGCTTAATCTTCCGGAAATTGAATATGCAGAAAAACCGAAATCATTATATTTTGAAGTGGAAGAAGGGCGAAGAGTGTCCTGCATCAACACGGTGCAGGATGCTCCTCTTTCGCTTTCGGGAAAGGGAGTGCTTGTGGCAATTGTGGATTCAGGAATTGACTACAGGCATAGAGATTTTAGAAATCAGGATGGGACTACACGGATTTTGAATTTGTGGGATCAAACCGGAACCGGAAGTCCGCCGGCAGGATATCATATCGGAACAGAATATACGAAAACAGAAATTGATGCCGTATTAAATAGTGAAAGAATGACTGCTGATGAAGAGGTTCGTGGGGAAAATCGTGTGTTGACTGTGGATAATTCCGGTCATGGAACAGCTGTTGCGGGGATAGCAGCAGGAAACGGAAGCAGCAGTGAAGGGATTTACCGGGGAGCTGCACCGCAAAGCGAGCTGTTAATTGTGAAACTGGGACAGCCGCGGGAAAATGGATTTCCAAGAACAACAGAATTGATGCAGGGACTTGACTATGTGATTCGAAAAGCACTGGAATACCGTCGTCCGGTGGCAGTGAATGTAAGTTTTGGGAATACATATGGTTCTCATGACGGAACGACTTTAGCAGAACGATTTATTGATTCTCTTGCGAATATATGGAAAACAGTTATTTGTGTAGGTGCAGGCAATGAGGCGGCCGGCGCCGGTCATACGTCTGGAGTTTTAAAGGCGGAAGAAGAGGAAATAGTAGAATTTGCAGTACAGGATCGGCAGCCGGAACTGAGTATTCAGATTTGGAAGGAATACGAGGATGAAATGGAAATTTCGATTATTGCTCCATCAGGGATTCGGGTCGGACCGATAAAACAAGTGCTGGGATCGCAGCGGTTTGAAATAGAACGAACAGAAATTTTACTGTATTATGGAGAGCCAAATCCGTATAGCACTGCACAGGAAGTTTATATTTCGTTTTTGCCGGAGACGGATTATATCGATAGTGGAATTTGGGGGATTGTATTAACGCCTGTCAGCATTGTGAGGGGAGCATATGAAATGTGGATGCCGGGGCAGCAGGTATTAAACAGAGGAACCGGTTTTTTGTATCCTACAGCAAAAACAACCTTGACAATTCCCTCTGCGGCAGCAAATGTAGTGACGGTAGGGGCTTATGACAGCAGAACATTTTCCTATGCTGATTTTTCCGGGCGGGGGTATACAAGGATTACAAATCAGATTAAGCCGGATCTTGTGGCGCCTGGAGTTAATGTGCGGACGACAAGGGTGGGAGGAGGTTATGTTGAGATGACAGGAACTTCTTTCGCGACGCCTTTTGTGACCGGAGCAGCGGCATTAATGATGGAATGGGGAATCATAAGAGGAAATGATCCATATCTGTATGGAGAGAAAGTAAAAGCGTATTTGAGAAAAGGAGCCAGAGCGCTGCCGGAGTTTGAAGAATATCCCAATCCATATGTGGGTTTTGGGGCATTGTGTGTGAGGGAGAGCATCCCAGAGTAAAGTTTATAGAATCTTTATGAATAAGTACTTGACCACTGTCTGTTCCTAAGTCATATTATATTACATATAATGAAGTTAGGACGGTGATGAAAATGTTACACATGATGTTGTTGATCATTTATATTTCACTTATTCTGATGGTGGTTTTTGTAGAACGAAAACATCCGACAGAAGCGTTGCTATGGGTAGTGATTATGATTTGTCTGCCATATTTTGGGACAATTTTATATCTGATATTCGGAAGCACAGTTGCAATCAAGTTAACTGCATTTATACGCAGGAAGAAACTTCAGATGCAGCCGGATAATGTAGAGTTATTGTCGCCGGTTTCGCTGGAAGAAGGACAGTTGTCGGAATCTGATCTGCAGGTAATCCGATTTAATACAGTGTATAACGCAAGTGAACTGACTTGCTGTCAAAATGCAGAATTTTATACAAGTGGAAAAGCCCATTATACCCAATGTCATTAAGTTAATTTAAAAATTAAAAAAAGCAGAATGCAAGTAGGTAAAATCTCACTTGTATTTTGCTTTTTTCATTTTGTTATCTGTTTTTTTGCACGGCAAACAGACAGATGGATTGTACATCTGTCTATAATCCTATATAATGATGAATGGTTATGCTACCCTGTATAGAAAACTTACTGACGCCT
>NZ_QRVX01000063.1:0-10892 GCF_003458885.1 Coprococcus sp. AF21-14LB
AAAAAATAAGAATCTCCTGTAGAAAATCAGGTATAAAAACACTGATTTCTACAGGAGATTCTTATTTTAAGATTTAGAAGCTAAAAATCGGTATTAACCGACAGCCCCTTTTCTTTTCCCACTATATGTTATATGAGAAGTGCTGTATTATTGTGCTGGCGGATTTTGTGTATTTGGATCCGTCGGTGTCTCCGGTTGTGTAGGAGGCGGTGTCGGTTCTGTCGGTGTCTCCGGTGTAGTTGGAGTTTCCGGTTCCGTTGGAGATTCAGGCTGTGTTGTACCGCTGCTGCTGTCGCTATCGTTATCATCCTCTTTGTCATCGTCATCATCGTCAGGAGTTTCTACAACATGTCCGCTGCAGTAGTCATCCGGCAGATCGCCTTTGGCAAACAGTTCTGAAGTTGTAGGGCAGCTGCTTGTGGCGCGTAATCCCGTAATTGAACATACAGAAGCTTTTTCAACAGAATCCGGTAATGCAAATTCTCTGACCGGAAGAGATTCGTGAATGCGTTCCATAATACTTCTCCAGATCGTCAGATGAAAGCTTGTATTTGTCAGCGGTTTGTTAGAGTCATATCCAGCCCAGATAGAGGCAGTATAATATGGCGTATAACCGGAGAACCAGATATCTACATTAGAAGAGGTAGTACCGGTCTTACCGGATACAGGCATACCGCTGTACAATGCAGCCCGGCGTCCGGTTCCACTGGAACCATAGATAACGCTCTTCATACCATCTGTCAGAAGAGCAGCAGTAGAATCCTTTAATACGGTATGGGATTCCGGAGTCGTATTATCAAGAAGCACATTGCCGTCATGATCGATTACTTTTGTGTAAAGAACCGGACGGTTATAAACACCGCCATTGGCAATGGCTGCATATGCCGCTGTCATTTCAATATTTGTAACACCGTTTGTGATACCGCCGAGTGCGGTTGCTTCATGCACATCATTTGGCTGTACGTTCGGATCTGTGACAATGGTTGTTAATCCGAATTCTTTCAGGTATTCCATAGAAAGTGCAGGAGTTACATCTGCAATCGTTTTGACAGCACAGACGTTGGCAGACTGCTCAATACAAGATCTGACAGTCATATCGCCCTTGTAGTAATCTCCCCACCAGTTGTTTACTTTCTTATGTTCGCCATCGGAGTAATAGTATTCTTCGTCTTTGATTGTAGTTGCAAGATTATATCCGCAGCTGTCGATAGCAGGCGCATAGGCGGCCAGAATCTTAAAGCAGGATCCAGGCTGCCGCGCAGAGTCTGTAGCACGGTTAAAACTCTTACTGGATGTCTTTTCTCCACGTCCGCCAGAGAGTGCTTTGACCTGACCGGTGTATTGATCCATAATCAGGAAAGATGCCTGTGGCTGTGGAGAAGTGCTGAAAGCTTCGTCGTGAGACTGGTCATCCGGACGCACTACGGTTGCCTTCCATTCTTCTACATAAGCTCTGGCAGTTTCTTCGGAATCGAATACAAGACCGTATTTGTCGCCATGAACTTCTTTCATATAAGCTGCAATATGTTCCTGACCGAAGTTCTCGACAGTTCCATCGGCGCGGACAATGGTAAATGCATAGGAAAGACCGACTTCGCTTGCAGGATAATATTCATCATTATTGATCTCTTCATCACAGATTGCCTGCAGCGCTTTGTCCTGTGTCGCGAAAATAGAAAGTCCGCCGCTGTAAACAGCATTGTAAGCCTGGGTTGCGGAATATCCAAGTTTGGTTTCCAGATCTTCCTGCACTTGTGAAGAAAGTGCGTCAATAAAATAAGTGTAAGGTGAATCATCAGCAGAAACGGCAGAGTTTACAATCTGAATCCGCTCATATACCTGATCAGCGAGCGCCTCCTGACGTTGAGCTTCTGTGATATATCCCTGCTCAGCCATATTACGGAGAACTTTGTCGCGACGTTTTGCGTTCTCATCAGGATTTGTAATCGGATTGTATCGTGTCGGGTTCTGTGTGATCGCTGCAACTACAGCACATTCAGAGAGTGACAGTTCAGATACATCTTTCCCGAAATATCGTTTTGCTGCTGTCTGAACACCCAGTGTATTCTGTCCCAGGTTAATGGTATTCAGATAGTTTTCAAGGATCTGTTCTTTGGATTCCTGTTTCTCAAGCTGAAGTGCGAGATACTGTTCCTGCAGTTTTCGTTCTACACGCTCATAAAAAGTATCTTCTTCCATAAAGTCGGTATAGATCGTATTCTTAATCAGCTGCTGTGTCAGTGTACTGGCACCCTGTGAGAAGTTTCCACCATTTAATATACCGGTAATACCGGCTCTGATAATACCCTGTGGATCAATTCCTTTGTGTTCATAGAAGCGTTCATCTTCGATTGCTACAAATGCATGCTGCAGATCTTTCGGAATCTCAGAGATCGGTTTATAAATACGGTTCGCATTAGCAGCAACGAAACGTTCCAGCTCTTCGCTTCCGTCCTGATTATAAACGGTTGTGGAATATCCTTCAGGTTTGACGTTGGCAGGAGAAATATCCGGCGCATTGTCAATGATTCGTTTAGCGAATAATCCAACACCTACGACAGCGAGAATGGCGCAGAGAATCAGCGTAAGAAGCGTTGCTTTCAGGACGCGGACACCGGCCCGTTTCTTTTTCATCGTAGATTTGGAAGTGAGTGCTTTTTGTTTTTTAGAAACATTTCTTTTTCCATAATTCATGAATCAGTAGCCTCCTTCATACCAGGATATTATAGCATAGACATACTTGGGAAATAAAGTCTATTTTAAAAAGTTCATATTTCATGCGGAAATATTAAGAAAATCTTGAGAGTTTCACAATATTTCTGTTATGATATATACTATATGGAAGAAAAACAAGCGAGGAAGATAGTATGTTAAGTCAGTATACAACAGTCTATGAAGGCGGTGAGGGCGAGATCATCGTCAAAAAGTCAAGGTTTATCGCGACAGTGCGGCCGGTAAAAACAGAAGAAGAAGCCATTGCCTTTATCGCGGAGATGAAAAAAAAATACTGGGATGCCACTCATAACTGTTCTGCCTATGTAATTGGAGAGCGTTTTCAGGTCCAGCGCATGAGCGATGATGGGGAGCCACAGGGAACAGCAGGCAAACCAATGCTGGATGTCCTTATGGGAGAGGAAATCCATGATATTGCAGTTGTCGTTACAAGATATTTTGGAGGAACACTTCTTGGAACGGGCGGTCTTGTGAGGGCGTATTCAGGCGCAGTGAAAGAAGGACTTGCCAATAGTATTATTATAACCAAATATAAAGGATATAACTGGAGTTTACGACAGATTACACGAATTTGGGGAAAATTCAGTACATACTGGGACAGAAGAAGATTCAGACATTGGATACGGTTTATGAAGATCTTGTGCGGATGACGGTACTTGTTCCGGAAGAACTGATCAGTCAGGTAACAGCAGAAATTGTGGAAGGGACGAATGGACAGGTGGAGCCGCAGATGGGAGATGCGTGTTATTTTGCAGATGTGGCAGGAGAGATGATGCTCTGGAAAGAATAGAAAAAGGATGAAATTAGAAAAGGAACCGGCAGCGATGTGTGCCGGTTCCGTATTCTTTATCTGAATTCTGGTTCGATCAAACCATAGGTTCCATTCTTACGTTTGTAAACAACATTAACTTCTTCGGATTCTGCATTAAAGAATACATAGAAATCATGTCCAAGAAGTTCCATCTGTACACATGCATCTTCCGGATACATTGGCTTGATACCGAAACGTTTTGTACGGATGATCTTAATTGGTTCTTCCAGTGATTCCTGTACTTCTTCTTCAAAGAATTCCTTCTTGAAGTTGCTTTCGTCCTGATGTTTTGCGACTAATTTTGTCTTGTATCTGCGGAGCTGCCGCTCAATCACTTCTTCTACAAGATCAATAGATACATACATATCGCTGCTGCTCTGTTCGGAACGGATGATCGTTCCTTTTACAGGAATTGTAACTTCGATCTTCTGACGATCTTTTTCAACGCTAAGGGTTACAATAATTTCTGTTTCAGGAGTAAAATATCTTTCTAACTTTCCGAGTTTTTTTTCGATCGTCTCTTTCAATGCAGGTGTGACGTCGATATTTTTTCCGCTGATAATGTAGTTCATACAATTCAACTCCTTTTCGTGTATTTCACCGAAAATTCGGTGAGGGACAACTGAATTGCTTGTCCATATGATGATTATAACACAAAAAAGTGTTAACGTATAGACCGAATTACTTCAATTCTTGATACTTTTCCTTCGTGCATCTTAGCAACTCTTAATGTGAAGTTGGAAAAATAGGCACAGGCGCCGACCGCAAGGTGGATCTGGTCATCTTCGAACTTCCGGAGAAGGACATCTCCCAGAGTTTCATCATCGTGATAAGGAATTTGCGTATGTATGATCTTATTGACGACAGTTACTTTCTGACTGGCGCGGAAGATGATGCTTTCGGATTCATCAAAATGGCAGAACAGATATTTTCTTGTGGCAAATAAAATTGCAATGGCAGCAACACCGATCAGATTGTCGATGGCGCGTTCGTGATCAATCACAATTTGTCTTGCGATGGCAAATAAAAGTACTTGGAACACAGTTCCCGGAGAATGCTCGCAGAGCATATGGATCAGCTCGATTCCGATTACAAGGGTAAAAGCTCCGGCTAACAGTTCTTCGGCAGTATGAAATGCTTCAAAATTCCCGATTTGAAATAAAGAACCGACAAGCTGTGAAGTAAAGAATAAAACGCCGAGAGCCAAAATACCGGCGATAAATAATTCTAAAATGTTTGCAGCCTGTACCAATCCTACTTTGATGTATTTCTTCATATAAAAACTCCTTTACAATATAATCATTTCCATTGTAAAGGATAAAATGAATTACTGTAAAGGAGTTTTTTTCATTTTTGTAAAAAGGAACGGATATCCGTACATAACAAAGAGTACCACAAAGAAATGCTGTAAAAGTTCCATGAGAAGTGTGTCTCCGAGAAAGAATTTCAGCGTCAGCTTTAGTGCAAGTGTCAGAAGAAGACCAACGGTCATACGCTGAAACAGATGGCTGACATTGCGGCAGCGTGAACAAAAATTCAAATAAGTCCGTTCCAGATAAAAGCCTGCAGCGAAGCCAAGACCGGCGCCGGCAGCTTTGCAGCAGTCAGCGGCATATTTGACTTCAATGATATTCTGACGAAACAAAAGAAGCGCGTAGAACGCAGTCAGGCAGGAAAGGATGAGAAGAATGACGGAAATCATTTTCGTATACCTGTTTTCTTCCAGCAGACTGTCTCCGAATTTCCAGATGATTGCTGTAAAAAAGAGGGAGACGGCCATAGCGGTGAGCACATCTTTTGGCGTGTGTACGCCCAGATACATCCGTGAAAATCCGATGGCGAGAAACATCAGAATGCAGAGACATTTCTGCCAGAATTTCCGGGAGCGCAGAGCCAGAGGGACAAAGAGGCAGGTGCCTCCCTGCGTGTGACCGCTTGGAAAAGAATATCCGGTGGCGGCAGGAACAGCGCTTGTGACCGGATGAAATTCGGGATCCAGTATCCACGGACGGGGAATCCGAAATGTAATTTTCAATGTCTGGATGCAAAGACCGGCAGAAAAGTAGATAAATCCGAGCCGATAGGCGAATTTTTTGTCCAGACACCAGTAAAAGAGGCAGATAACTGCAAGGATGCAGATTTCTTGCCCGAAATAAGTAATCCATTGGAAGAAGGAATCAAGAACGGGATTCCTGATTCCTTCCAGTAGTCTTAAAAAATCCATTATTTATTGAATTGTGCTCTCTTTCTTAGGCGCGGATCAAGGATTTTTTTGCGGATCCGCAAAGATTTCGGGGTAACTTCCAACAGCTCGTCCGTCTCGATGAAATCAATTGCCTGTTCAAGACTTAGAATACGAGGCGGTACAAGTTTTAACGCTTCATCGGCGCTGGAGGATCTTGTGTTTGTCAGGTGCTTCGTTTTGCAGACATTTAACTCAATGTCTTCGGACTTACCATTCTGACCAATGACCATACCTGCATATACTTTTTCGCCAGGTCCAATGAAGAGAGTACCGCGGTCCTGAGCGCTGAACAAACCATAGGCAACGGCAGTTCCGGTTTCAAATGCGATGAGAGAGCCTTGTTTTCGATACTGAATATCTCCCTTGTACGGAGCGTATCCGTCAAAGATCGTGTTGAGGATTCCATTTCCCTTTGTGTCTGTCATGAAATCGCCGCGATATCCGATCAGGCCTCTTGAAGGAATGGAGAATTCCAGACGGGTATATCCGCCATTGGCAGTACCCATATTGCGGAGTTCGCCTTTTCTCTGGCTTAGTTTCTCAATGACAGTTCCGGTAAATTCTTCCGGTACATCAATATATGCCAGTTCCATTGGCTCAAGCAGTTTGCCGTTTTCGTCTTTTTTGTATAATACTTCGGCTTTGCTGACTGCAAATTCATATCCTTCGCGGCGCATATTCTCAATAAGGACAGAGAGATGAAGCTCTCCGCGGCCGGAAACTTTGAAGCTGTCTGTCGATTCAGATTCTTCTACCCGCAGGCTGACATCGGTATTCAATTCGCGGAAAAGACGTTCCCGGATATGTCGGGAAGTGACGAATTTTCCTTCCTGTCCTGCAAATGGACTGTCATTGACAATGAACTGCATAGCGATTGTCGGTTCAGAGATTTTCTGGAACGGAATTGCACTTGGTGCGTCGGCACAGCAGATGGTATCACCGATGGCAATGTCAGGAATACCGGAGATTGCAACGATAGATCCGACACCGGCCTCTTTCACTTCGACTTTTTTCAGACCGTCGAATTCATAGAGCTTTCCGATTTTTACTTTTTTCTGCTTGTCCGGATCATGATGATTTACAACAACAAGATCCTGATTGACTGCGATCACACCGTTATCAACTTTGCCGACACCGATTCTTCCCACATATTCGTTGTAATCGATTGTGCTGATGAGCAGCTGTGTACCGGCATCCGGATCGCCCTCCGGTGCAGGAATGTAGTCGAGGATTGTCTCAAACAGCGGTTCCATATTCTCTGGATCGTCAGAGAGATCAAGAACAGCGATGCCGGACTTGGCAGAAGCATAGACAAATGGACAGTCAAGCTGTTCATCAGAAGCATCGAGATCCATAAATAACTCAAGTACTTCATCAATAACTTCGTCCGGTCGTGCCTCCGGCCGGTCAATCTTGTTGATGCAGACAATTACAGGGAGTTCCAGCTCTAAGGCTTTCCGGAGTACAAATTTTGTCTGCGGCATAACACCTTCAAATGCATCTACAAGAAGGATAACACCATTAACCATTTTTAATACACGCTCTACTTCGCCGCCAAAGTCAGCATGTCCTGGTGTATCGATAATATTGATTTTTGTGTTTTTGTAATAAACAGCAGTATTTTTGGAGAGGATTGTGATACCACGTTCTCTCTCAATGTCATTGGAGTCCATGACACGCTCTGCTACTTCTTGATTTTCACGGAATACACCGCTTTGTTTGAGAAGCTCATCCACTAATGTTGTTTTGCCGTGGTCTACATGGGCGATGATGGCAATGTTTCGGATATCTTCACGTTTCATATTCATAATTATATCAATCCTTTATTTTGTTTTGTACGTTTTTAGTTTCAACCTATATATATTATCACATTTTTTGTTTTTTACAAGACATTCTGTCACAAGAACGAAAAAGGTCGGAAAAAGAAAGATGCCGGAGAATTTTGAAATATGCCGGAGAAATTTCAAAATTTCTGGCATACGGTTTTGGGAAAACAGGAAGATTTTCAGTTCTAGTATGGCAGGGATGTCCATAGACTTAGTAGTGACTAAAAAATACGCCGCAGAGGAAGGGAGATTTACAATTCATGTCAGATAAGATTATTGAAAACAATCAGGTAACAATTATGGGAGAGATTATTTCCGGATTTACATTCAGTCACGAAGTGTTTGGTGAGGGCTTTTATATGGTGGATGTAAGAGTGAGACGATTGAGTAATTCGGATGATATTATACCGCTTATGATCTCAGAACGCCTGATCGATGTGACAGAGGACTATACGGGAGAATATATCATGGCATCCGGACAGTTCCGATCCTATAATCGCCATGAGGAGCAGAAAAACCGATTGGTACTTTCGGTATTTGTAAGAGAAGTTTCATTTGTAGATGAAGAGCCGGATGGGGTAAAAACCAACAGCATTTTACTGGATGGTTACATATGTAAAGAGCCGATCTATCGGAAAACGCCTCTCGGAAGGGAGATTGCAGATGTACTGCTTGCAGTGAACCGTCCGTATGGAAAGTCAGATTACATCCCGTGTATCTGTTGGGGAAGGAATGCAAGATATGCTTCCGGATTCCAGGTGGGAGAACATGTCCAGATTCTCGGAAGAATTCAGAGCAGAGAGTACATAAAGAAGCTTTCTGAGACAGAAACACAGAAACGGGTGGCATATGAAGTATCCGTAAGTAAGCTGGAATGTATGGATGCGTAGCGCTGTAAAAATCACAGGTACTGCATGCTGAATTTGTCTTGGGCTTGATTGACATTGCTGATAATTAATGTTAAAATTCGAGCATATCAAGCGAGTGTCAGAAAGACGAGGAGGATGAGACTATGGCAGTTTTTACAGGTGCAGGTGTAGCAATCATTACACCATTTCATGCAGATGGAAGTATTAATTATGACAAGTTAGCTGAATTAATAGATTATCATTGTGAGAAGAAGACAGACGCGATTATTATTTGCGGAACAACAGGAGAATCTGCGACAATGTCAAGAGAAGAACATCGTCAGTGTATTCGTTTTACAGTAGAGCAGGCAAAGGGAAGAATCCCGGTCATTGCCGGAACGGGCTCGAACTGCACAAGGAATGCCGTAGAGGCTTCTGTAGAAGCAGTGAAGGACGGCGCGGACGGTCTTCTTGTTGTGACACCTTATTATAATAAGGCAACACAGCAGGGGTTAGAAGCACATTATAGTGCAATTGCTAAGGAAGCAAAAGCTCCGGTCATCATGTATAATGTGCCAAGCCGAACAGGATGTAATATTGCGCCGGAGACGGTTGCTAAGATTGTGAAGGAATCAGAATATGTAGTGGGAATCAAAGAAGCGTCAGGAAATATTTCTCAGGTTGCGAAGATCATGCAGCTGACAGACGGCAATATTGATCTGTATTCCGGTAATGATGATCAGATCGTTCCACTTCTGTCTCTCGGAGCAAAAGGTGTCATTTCTGTACTTTCTAACGTTGCTCCGGACGAAACACACGATATCTGCGAGTTGTTCTGGAAAGGACAGGTAGAAGAAAGCTGTGCGCTTCAGCTCCGCGCACTTCCGCTGATCGATCAGCTTTTTAGTGAAGTGAATCCAATTCCGGTAAAGAAAGCAGTCAGCCTTCTTGGAATGGAAGCAGGACCGCTTCGTCTTCCGTTGACAGAGATTTCTGCAGAGAACGAGAAGAAACTTGTGCAGGCAATGAAGGAATTTGGCCTGCGCGTGTGCTAGAAAGATTTACCGGAGACAGGGGGAAGAGACAGATGATTAAGATGATAATACATGGTTGTAATGGAAAGATGGGGCAGGTGCTAACGCAGCTTGCAAAAGAAGACGAGAATATCGAAGTGGCAGCCGGAATTGATACCTATACCGGAATCAATAATGACTATCCGGTATTTCCAAGCTTGGATGCATGCGATGTGTCAGCCGATGTTGTAGTTGATTTCTCCAGTGCAGCAGCAGTGGATGCGCTTCTTGATACATGTAAGGCTAAGAAGCTTCCTGTTGTTCTTTGCACAACAGGATTATCAGAGGAGCAGCTTCAAAAAGCAGAAGAACTTGCTAAGGAAACGGCAGTGCTTCGTTCTGCTAATATGTCTCTTGGAGTGAATCTGCTTCTGAAATTATTAAAAGAAGCGGCAAAAGTTCTTGGAGGCGCCGGATTCGATATCGAGATTGTAGAAAAACATCACAATCAGAAGATTGATGCACCAAGCGGAACAGCGATTGCTATGGCAGATTCCATCAATGAAGCTATGGATCATAATTATCATTATGTATATGACAGAAGCCAGGTGCGCCAGAAACGGGATGCGAAAGAAATCGGCATTTCAGCTGTGCGAGGAGGAACGCTCGTAGGACAGCATGATGTGATCTTTGCAGGTATGGATGAGGTTGTGGAATTTCATCATACGGCATATTCCAAATCAATTTTTGCCAAAGGCGCGTTGGAAGCAGCGAAGTATCTGGCGGGGAAACCGGCAGGTATGTACGATATGAGCGATGTAGTGCTGAAAGAAAACAATAATTAAAATGTATTTGTGAAGTATAATATCTCCCAATCTGTAAATATTATTGATATATTCGATTTTATTTCACAGAAAGGGAGATTTTATTATTATGAAACAAATTAGAAAAACTATGATTACTCTAGTATGCGTACTGGCATTGTGTCTGGCTGCGGCATGCGGGAGCAATAATGATGCAACAGAAAATGGAATGAATAAAAATGAAACTACAGATACTGTCGAAGAAAGAAAAGACGGAACAACTATGGGAGAAGACATAAAAGATGGTGTAGAAGATCTCGGAGATGCAGTAAAAGACGGTGTGGAAAATACCGGAGATGCGATTCGCGATGGCGTTGAAGATCTGACAGATACAAAATAGTCACAAGAAGGAAATGAGGAGCCCTGTAGATATGCAAGGCTTCTCTTCTTGCTTAATGTCTTGTAAGGATAACGTCTTATAAGGGGAGAATCAGGAACTTTTCGTGCAGGGCAACCGCATAAAAAATAGTTAATACAAAAATCATCACTTTTCTTGTATACTAAAAGAAAAGTGGTGATTTTTATGTTGCAAATGAAAATGTATTTTTCAGAT
>NZ_QRVX01000064.1:0-10573 GCF_003458885.1 Coprococcus sp. AF21-14LB
TTAGAAGAAGATGAGGAAACAGTCCGAAAGTATATTGAGGAGATCGGAACAGGAAACGAATTATAATTATCACGGCGGCAAGTCTGCCGCCGTATCATCAAATCGTACAAATAGAACTTGAATAAAGTTTTGTCATGAAAAGTAAAAAGTTCAATATTCCCTGATTCGGGAAATATAATTCAGCAAAATGTAATTTTAAAACAGAGGAATTTTATATACATTATTAGGCGGAAATACTGTTCGTATCGCAGCCAAAGTGTTTCTGTTTTTTTCTCCAATATATGATGAACAGAACAGCAGTAATTCCCCAGGAAACAGGATAGCTGAGCGTGATTGTCTCAATTGTTGGAGAGAGCGGTACGAGTATGAATACCCAGAGTGAACGGAAAATACATACACCACAGCAAGTCATAATAGCCGGAATGATAACGTCACCGATACCACGCAGTGCGCCGGAATAAATTTCAATAAATACAAATAATGCGTATGCCGGAGCCATATAGGTTAAAATACGGATACCGATCTGGATGACAGCCGGATCATTTGTAAACAGATGGAAGAGATATCTGCCGGCTGTGAGGAAAAAGACGCTCATAATAACTGCGGCAGCCAGTGTAATTTTGATACAGATGGAAACGCTCTTTTTGACGCGTGTATATTTGCCGGCGCCATAATTCTGACCAACAAAAGTAGTTGCGGCGATACCGAATGCAGAAATGACCATCCAGTAGAAAGCATCCATTTTACCAAATGCAGTCCAGGCTGCAACGGTATCAGTACCGAGTGCATTTAACGCAGTCTGGATAATAATATTTGAGACACTGTACATAACGGACTGCAGTCCGGCAGGAATACCGATATGTAAAATATTTTCCAGTGATTGTTTATAAAATGTAATACGCCGGAGATGAAGCCGGTAAATGTCTGTTGTCCGCATTAGAGCCAATATTATGAGGATTGCACTGACAGCCTGTGAAAGTACCGTGGCGATAGCCGCTCCTGCAATTCCCATATGAAATACGAGGACAAACAGAAGATCAAGACCGATATTTAAAAAGCAGCAGACAATCAGATAGTAAAGCGGTCGTCTGGAATCTCCGACAGAGCGAAGGATGCTGGAACCGATATTGTAGATAAATACAAAAAGAATTCCGAGAAAGAAGATACGCAAATAAGTGACGGAATCCTGCATCATATCTTTTGGCGTATTCATCCAGCGCAGAAATACTGGGGCAGCCGCATATCCGATAACAGTAATGACAATGCTGCCGAAAATACAAAATGCCATTGCAGTATGGAGTGCATGGGAAAGTGGTTCTTCCTTTCGTGCACCGTAGTGTTGAGCAATGATGACAGTTGCTCCCGAAGATACTCCGACGAAAAATCCGATGATCAGGTTACTGATCTGGTTTGCAGAGCCGCCGACTGCGGCCAGAGCTTCTTTGCCGACAAAGCGTCCTACAATGATAGCATCTGCAGTATTGTAGAGCTGTTGAAAAAAGGTTCCCAACATGATCGGGAAGAAGAAAATGAGAAGCTGTTTCCAGATGACTCCCTCTGTAATCGCATTTGCAGGAGCCGATGTTGTTTGTTTTTGTTCTTCCATAAAACCTCCTGAGAATCTAAATGACGGTTATAGTTGTCTGCATTAAAAAAATTTTTAAAAGAGATGTGCTGAGAAATTTGCAAAAACTTTAGAAAATTTTTAGTAGCAATTTTCAGGACATTAGTATATAATGAAAGCGTCTTGAGATACTGCTAGTTGTGCAGACATATAGCAGATATATCATAGCATAATTTGTATAAGGAAGGAATAGGTGACAACTATGAAAAAATATGTTTGTGAACCATGTGGATATGTATATGATCCGGAAATCGGCGATCCGGACGGCGGAATCGCTCCGGGAACAGCTTTTGAGGATATTCCGGAAGATTGGGTTTGCCCGATCTGTGGAATGGGAAAAGAAGTATTCGTTGTAGAAGAATAAGTATAACGGAAGAATCATAATGCAATAATAAAAACAGCCCGGGCGGTGAGTCCGAGCTGTTTTTTTAATACGTCAAATGGTGCAGGACCGGTTTCCAGAATGGTTTTATGAAAATCTTTCTGGGAGAAGTTTTCCCCGTCTTTCTGGATACAGTCACGCTTGAGTTCAAGAAATTCGAGATAACCGATATAGTATCGTAAATAATTTCCTGGGTCAGAAAGGATTAGTTCGTAAATATCCTGCACAACATTGTCATTGGAAATCCCGTAGTTTCGGAAGAATTTACAGGCATCTTTTAAGGTCCAGCCGTCATAGTGGATACCCATATCTGCAAGGGCGTAAAGCCCGAGGACAGCGGACTTATTTTTTTGCAGCAGCGCAGCCTGTGTTTTGGAGATGGGAGCCATATAGAAGGACATCATTTCTGTGTAAGTTGCCCATCCTTCGGTGTAGCCGCCGAAATTGATGATACTGCGTACCGGATCAGGATTAGATGCAGCAAAATACGTTGTCTGGTACAAATGTCCCGGGTAGCCTTCGTGGGCGAGTGTCGTATACAATTCCATTCCCTGCATTGTCTGTTTGCGGTTGATATAAATGACATTGTCATCGTTGTTGTCAATGGCTGGAATCAGATAAAAGGCAGGGCTTAGGTAGGATTCAAGCGATTCCGGAACATATTTGATCGTATGATGTACATTTGGTCCTTCCGGGAAAGCGGTATTACATTGTGTCTGCAGATCGTTCATAATGGCAGCGGGATCGGAAAGGGCTTCCTCAATGGCGGCAGAAGTGATATCAGAGGATGCTGCTGTTGTACCTTCTTTTGAAAATGATTCCGCAGTTTTCTGAAGATCGGAAATGTCCTGTGTAATCTGCTTTTTCGTAAGTGACTGGAGTTCTTTAATGGATCTGGAGGAACCGGTGTTGTGGGCAACAAGCGCTTCATAGTAAGCTTTCCCTTCCGGGAAAAAGCAAAGACCTTTGTCATTTGTTCCGGTTTCTTTTAGCGCAGAGATGGCATCTGCAAAGTTTTGAAATGCCGGAAGAACGTAAGTATCTACCTGGAGTTTATTTTTACTAAGATAGCTTTCTTTCTCCGCATTAGAAATGTCGGGCAGATGACTCAGCCGTTCCTGAAAGGTTGTATAGAGATAATTTTCATCGCCCATCTCCAGAAAGGAGCGGCACTGGGCAACCACATCTTCTGCGACGGCATGAGACATGAAAAGTCCTGCATCGGATTTGGCTTTCTCGAATTCAGAGAGCGACTGCAAATATTCCGGTGTTTTGGAGAGAAGTTCCAGATAGATATCCACATCTTTTGTATTACTAAATTGATATTCACAGAGGAGAACAGGAAGCTGTGCCTGAATTCCGGTAGTCGGGTTGACAGGTTCCTGGTAAAGGAGATATGGTGCGAGGGCATTATTTGTCTGAAAGTATTTTTGGAGAATATCATAAGTCAGCTGATTTTCTTTATTTAACGAATTGGGATGAAATTGTTCCAATGCGTGCAGAAGATTCTCAGAAGAGGCCATTGCCTCGGCTGTATTGGAAGAAAAGGAACCGTATGTAACAGGAGCATTTTTAATGCCATAGATTTGAGGCTGCTGTAGTGTGTAGTGAAGGGTAAGGGTATCTGAGGAGACTTCCTGACAGAACAGCGTGTGTGTGAATTTGCGAAAAGCAGAATTTTCATCCTGAACGGTGGAAGTATTTTGACATCCGGAGGCAAAAAAGGATAAAAATGGGCAGAGAAAGAAGAGAGCAGCCCGTTTGTATGAGAAAAATTTATGCATAAGAACTCCGAGTGATTTTTTGTATAGTATATATAGAAAATGATAAAAATATGACAATATCTATTGGAAAAATTGACTAAAAAATAACGTACTAACAAAATGCGGCATTTTGCTTGCAATAAAGTTTTTATGTGATATAATCACAAATACATATGCGTGTACAGGAATAAATACAATCCATCAGGAGGGGTGTAATGAAGACAGGATGTTTAATTCTCGCAGGTGGTAAAAGCAGTCGAATGGGCAGACAGAAATCCTCTCTGAAAATAAAAGGAATGACATTTTTGGAGCGTCTTACAGAGGAACTTAGCGGATACGGAGAAGTGCTTGTCTCTGTAGATCGATTCGACAGACATAAAGAGATTTTAATTCCGATGATTGAAGATCTGTATCCAGATCATGGTCCTATGGGAGGCATTTACAGTGCATTTGCAGCAGGGAATTTTGATCGGCTTTTGACTGTTCCATGTGATGTTCCGCTTTTTTCCGGAGAGCTGGCAGAAAAATTGTGTGAACTGTCCGATGAAGATGCGGATGCTGTTATTATGCGGACGAAGGACGGACGCATTCATCCTCTTTGCGGGATGTATCAGAGCAGCTGTCTGCCGGTGCTTCGGGAATGTCTGGAGAAGAGAGAACTGCGGATGATGCAGGCGCTTGGGAAGATGAAAGTGATCTTTGCAGAAGCAGGCGAGGACTCGTGGCAGCTTCAGAATATTAATACACCGGAAGAATATAGGCTCCTTGTGGAAACGTATTCGAATACATAGAAATCTGAGTAGTAAATATCAGAGTATACAGACATCAATGAGAAAAGGCAGAGGAATGAGAGATGAAGATTGAGACAATTACAGAGGCTGCAGATTTACTTTGCAGTATGACAGAAGCTGTTTCTTCAGAAATGTGTGAGCTTTCGGAGGCTTATGGAAGGATACTTGCAGAAGATGTGGATGCTGTTTTGGCTGTACCGTATTTTCGAAGAAGTGCGTATGACGGATATGCGCTTCGTTCGGAAGATACGATAGGAGCATCAGAAGATGCACCGGTTGTTTTAAAAGTAACGGAAGCGCTTGCAGCAGGAGATATTCCACAGTATGAGATCGAGAGAGGACATGCCGCCCGTATTATGACAGGAGCAGCAGTGCCGGAGGGAGCAGACGCCGTTGTTATGCATGAACGTACAATATTTACAGAGGAGGAAGTAAGACTGACAGCTCCGCTAAAGCCTGGAAATATTGTGCAGATCGGAGAAGACGTGCATAGCGGCGTACGGCTTTTGAACCAGGGGAAATGTCTGGGGCCGGCGGATATTGCACTGTTGGCAGGCCAGGGAATCTCCAAAGTGAAGGTTTATCGGAAGCCGGTGGCAGCGATTGTCAGTACCGGAAGCGAACTTTTAAGTCCGCAGCAGACGCCGGAATATGGAAAGATTTATGATACAAATCCGTATCTGCTTGGAGGATACTTGAGAAGGTATGGAGTTACGCCGGTTCATTCCGGTATTGTTTTAGACAATCCGAAGATGCTCAGCGAAGTGATTGAGAAAGCACTTTTACATAGCGACATAGTTATTACAACAGGAGGGGTATCTGCCGGGGATTATGACTATCTGCCGGAGGTGATCGAGAACATTGGCGGCGAGCTGCTGTTTCACAGAATCCGGCTGAAACCGGGAGGAGCGATGCTGGCAGCCAGAAAAGACGGAAAGCTGATTCTTGGTCTGTCAGGGAATCCAGGAGCAGCGGCCACCGGCCTTCTATGTGTAGGCCTTCCGTGTATAAAGAAATTATGCGGGGCATCAAAGACTGATTTCCGAAGAGCAAAGGCGCGGCTCACAGAAGCATTTGGGAAATCTTGTCCGGTCATAAGAGTGCTGAAAGGCAAATCATCCTATCAGGATGGGATGCTGTATTTTACTCCGCTTGAGAATCAGAGAAATGGTTCTGTTTCGTCGATGGATGACTGCGATCTTCTGGCAATAGTGCCGGGGGGAGCAGGGCCGTTAGAGAAGGGAACAATGTTAGAAGTCTGTTTCATTTAAACACGCAGCAGCGGCGAAAGCAAAGACAGCTGCTGGATATAGAAGAAATAGATGAAAGGAAGGAGAGGGTATTATGAATACACCAAAAGAAATCGCGAATAATTATATCGCAATAGGGAAGGGAAAAGTAAATATGCCGGTTGCCAAGATGTTTGTGCTTGGTATTCTTGCCGGAATGTTTATTGCAGTGGGAGGAATTGCCTCTGCAACTGCGGGAGCGGCTCTTCCGGGGGCAGCAGGAAAGATTGTCGGAGCATGTCTTTTCCCGGGAGGCCTGACAATGGTACTGCTTGCAGGAAGCGAACTTTTTACAGGGAATTGTCTTCTTGTAATTCCGTTGCTGAAAAAAGAGATTACAATTGCAGGAATGTTAAAGAATTGGATTATCGTATATCTTGGAAATTTTGTGGGAAGTATGCTGATTGCGGCGATATGTGTATTTGGTCATCAGACAGATACTTTTAATGTGGGCACTGCCCTGATCAGTACAGCTGTGGCAAAGACGTCCATTTCGTTCGGCGATGCAGTACTCAAAGGAATTGCATGTAATTTCCTTGTATGTATTGCAGTGTGGATCTCATTTGCGGCAAAACAGGTTTCTTCTAAGATTATCGGATTGTTTTTCCCGATTGCAATGTTTGTATTATGTGGATTTGAACATAGTGTTGCAAACATGTTCTATATTTCAGCAGGACTTTTTGCAAAGGGAAATGAAAACTATATGCTCATGGCAGAAGCCGCACAGGTTGATGTATCCGGTCTGACATGGGGTTCAATGTTTACAGCCAATCTTTTACCGGTAACAATCGGAAATATTATCGGTGGAGCGATACTCGTAGGCGTGGCATATTGGTTTGTATATTTAAAAGATGATTAATGAAAAGGATCATAAATAAGTAACTAAAAATAATATTCTATCAAAGAATAAGAGAGAAGGGAATTTATGGGCAAATTATATCTTTCTGATCCGTCAGGTTATGACGCAAAAATGAATGAAATTGCACGACATTTTTCTCATAAGGTTGAGGTATATCCTCCGGGAAGCTGTCCGATCACACTGCAGATTTCTATGCTGCGGACAGCTGCAAATGAGACTTGTGGAAAATGTGTACCGTGCAGGGATGGACTCCCTCTTGTAGCACGTTTGATGCAGAAAGTATTGGATGGATGTGCTACAGAAAAGACGTTGGCAAATATTAAAATGATGGCAACAATGATTCGGGATTCAGCAGACTGTGCCATTGGTTGGAATGCTGCTGACGAAGTATTAAAAGGACTTGAACTTTTTGCAGATGAGTACAAGAGCCATATAGAGAATCAGAGATGTCTCGATTGTGTTGGACAGAAGATTCCATGTGTATCACTTTGTCCGGCGCACGTAGATATTCCGGGATACATAGCGCTTGTAGGTAATGAAGATTATGCAGGAGCCATTAACTTGATCCGCCGGGACAATCCATTCCCAACGGCATGTGCAATGGTATGTGAGCATCCGTGTGAAGAACGCTGCAGACGTAAGATGCTGGAATCTCCGATCAATATCCGTGCATTGAAAAAATATGCTGTTGATATGATGCCGGCAGATACAGTGAAGACACCGGCTCCGAATCCATCAACAGGAAAGTCAATTGGTATTATCGGGGGAGGTCCAAGCGGATTAACAGCAGCCTATTTCCTGGCATTAATGGGACATAAGGCTGTTGTGTATGAGTCACATGATAAGCTTGGCGGAATGCTCCGCTATGGAATTCCGAATTACCGTTTCCCGAAAGACCGTCTTGATGAAGACATTCGTGCTATCCTTGGCGCAGGAGATATTGAAGTAGTATACAATACAACTGTCGGCAAAGATATTTCTATTGAAGAAGTACAGAAGAAGCATGATGCAATGTATGTTGCGATCGGTGCGCAGACCGGAAAGACACTGAATATTCCGGGAGCAGATGCGAAAAATGTTGTATCTGCGGTAGAGATTCTCGATGAGATTGGCAACGGACATCTTCCGGATTATACTGGAAAGAAAGTTCTCGTCATCGGTGGAGGTAATGTTGCTATGGACTGTGCGAGAAGTGCAGTCAGATGTAATGCAGAAGAAGTTTCGATTGTATACAGAAGACGTCAGAAAGATATGACAGCTTTGGAATCAGAAGTAGAATCTGCTGTTATGGAAGGAATTGCTCTTGTAACATTACAGTCGCCGGTAGAGATTAAAAAAGATGCAGAGGGAAACTGTGTATCACTTGTTACACAGCCACAGATGATCAGCGCATATAGAGGAGATCGTCCGGCTCCGAAAGATGCAGATAAACCGCAGCAGGAATTCCCGGCAGATGTGATTATGATCGCAGTAGGACAGGATATTGTGTCTGCACCGTTTGAAGAATTTGGTATGCCGGCCAAGAGAAATGTATTCCAGGCAGGGCTTGATACGGAAGTAAAAGAACTTCCGGGAGTATTTACAGGAGGAGACTGTGCAACAGGTCCGTCCACAGTTATCCGTGCAATTGCAGCAGGAAAAGTTGCAGCGCATAATATTGATGAATATCTTGGCTATCATCATACTTTACTGTGTGAAGCAGTTGTTCCGGAACCGAAGGAAAATATGAGGACATTTATGGGACGTACTGAGATTGGCGAGCGTCCAGCATTTATCCGAAAGAAAGACTTTGAGCATGTGGAAGAACTTCTGACACATGAAGAGGCAATGCAGGAGGCAAGCCGCTGTCTCAGATGTGACCATTATGGATGCGGAGCAATGGAAGGGGGCAGAGATTTATGATTAATGTAACGATAAACGGCATGGAGATTCAGGCAAAAGAAGGCCAGACAATCCTGAAGGCAGCCAGAGAAAATGGAATTCATATTCCGACACTCTGCTTTCTGGAAGGAATTAATGAGATTGGCTCCTGTCGAATCTGTGTAGTAGAGATAGAAGGTCGTGCAGGTCTGGCAACAGCCTGTAATACAGTAGTCAGAGAGGGAATGAAGATTCAGACAGACAGTGAAGCAGTTGTTGAAGCGCGCAAGAATACACTTCACCTTCTTATGGCAGAACATAAGACAAATTGTTTTAAATGTATCAAAAATGGTGCGTGCGAGCTTCAGGCTCTGGCGAGAGAGTACGGAATTGATGTTCCGAACTTTAAAGCATCCCACGGAGATGTGCAGCATGAACCGTGTGCAGAGAACCCGTTTCTTTCTTATGATCCGGGACTTTGTATCCAGTGTCAGCGCTGTATCAGCACTTGTGCAAAAGCAACCGGAAGACATGCGCTTTCACTTGAAAAAAATGGAGCCAGAGTATATGTAAAAGCTCCGTTTGGCGAAGGTTGGAAGGAATCGCTTTGCGAATCTTGCGGTAACTGTGCACAGGCATGTCCGACAGGTGCGCTTGTTATTAAGAGAAGAAAAGACTACCGCGACTGGGAAGTGAAGAAAGTCCGTACAACTTGCCCACATTGTGCAACAGGATGTCAGATGGATCTGATTGTTAAGAATGGCAAGATTGTTGATGTTCAGGGGGCAGATGGACCGTCTAATCACGGATTGCTCTGTGTGAAAGGAAGAAGCGGATCATTTGACTTTGTTGACTGTGAAGACAGAATCCGTTATCCATTAATTAAGAATAAAGAGACAGGCGAGTTTGAGAGAGCAACTTGGGATGAGGCACTTGATCTTGTTGCATCTAAATTTACTGAAATTAAAAAACAATACGGAGGTGAGGCACTGGCCGGATTTGCATGCTCACGTTCTACAAATGAAGATATTTATATGCTTCAGAAGATGGTAAGAACAGCATTTGAGAGCAACAATACCGATAACTGTGCCCGCGTTTGACATGCTCCGACTGTTGCCGGTTTGGCAACCACATTAGGCTCCGGAGCCATGACAAACACTATTTATGATATTACTCATGAATCTGATGCGATTATGCTTGTCGGATCTAATCCGGAACACGCGCATCCGGTACTTGGAATGCAGGTGCGCCAGGCAGTACAGCGCGGCGCGAAGCTGATCGTTGTAGATCCGCGTGATATTGATCTTTGTAAAGACGCAGATATTCATCTGAAATTAAAACCAGGTACAAATGTTGCATTTGCAAATGGTATGATGCATATTTTCATTGAAGAGGATCTTGTAGATCACAAATTCATTGAAGAGCGCACAGAAAATTTCGAAGCAATGAAAGAATTAGTGAAGGATTATACACCTGAAAAGGTAGCAGAAATCTGTGGAATCGATGCCGATGCACTTCGCGAAGCAGCGCGCATTTACGCTACTGCAAATCGCGCGCCGATCATGTACTGTCTTGGTGTAACAGAACATCATACAGGTACAGAAGGCGTTATGTCATTATCAAATATGGCTATGATGGTCGGTAAGATTGGAAAACCTGGATGCGGTGTAAATCCAATTCGAGGACAGAATAACGTGCAGGGAGCATGTGATATGGGAGCATCTCCGAATCAGTTCTCCGGATATCAGAATATTGATAAGCCTGGTGTTCTTGAGAAATTTGAAGAGGCATGGGGAACGAAGCTAAATCCGAATATCGGAACAAAAGCAACAGACTGTTTCCCGAAAATGCTGACAGGAGAAGTGAAAGGTTTGTTTATCTTTGGAGAAGATCCGGTCCGTACAGATCCAAATACGCACCATGTGATCAAAGCGCTGAGTTCGCTGGATTTCTTTGTTGTAGATGAATTATTTATGACTGAGACTGCCAAAGGCACTACAGGGAG